>NZ_JBHUQX010000186.1:0-17222 GCF_042674225.1 Streptomyces sp. NPDC056948 | reverse complement strand
CGGAACGGGCCGGGCAACGCGACCCGGCAGCCGATGACTACGGCGTGCCCATCGCCGCCGTCGCCCGCCACCGCGGCGAACTCCTCGACACACCCGTCTACGACGGCGCCTACGCCCGCGCCGCAGCTCTGGTACACAACCTAGGCCGCTGCCGCTGGCTGGAACGCTCCAACCTCACCGTCGCCTGCGCCGTCGCCGTCATGTATCTCGAGGCCAGCAACATCCCGGTCAACCCCACCCGCGAACAGCTCACCGCACTCGCACACGAGCTCAACAACCCACGCTGCACCGCCACCCGGATCGCCTCCTTCCTGCGCACCTGGAAACCCTGATCGCGAAACAGGAGGTGATCGCCTTCAGTCGAGCGTGCCGACCAGGAGTCGTTCACCCGACGGCCGCCGCCTCAGAGGCCAGACCGGCTACCCGATCCGACAATCGGGCAGCGCTAAGGCCGTCGCCCAGGAGGGGCGGGCGCACAACCGCGGGCACCTGCCGGGTCCAGTTCCCGCTCGGGTGGGTGCTCACCCCGCGCCCGACGTGGCAGGCGCAGCGCCTCCCCTGCTCATGAGCCGAGGTAGGTTCCATTTCTTAGGTATCCGTAAGAGCGCGGTCCCCAGCGACGCTCTAATCCTGGCCTCAGGTTGATCGGGGACAATGAGCGGCAAAAACATCGACCGGAAGGGGGCGGGCCGGCGTGCGGATCATGATCGCGGATGATGACGTGGCCATCCGTGAGGGGCTGGAGCGGGTGCTCCAGGTCGAGGGTTACGACACCAGCACCGTCGCCAACGGTTTCGCCGTGCTCGACGGGGTCGGTGGGGCCGGCGGTGACACGCTGGACCTGCTGCTCCTCGACGTGATGATGCCCCGCCTCGGCGGGTTGGAGACCTGCCGGCGATTACGGGCCGCGGGTCGGGATCTGCCGGTGCTGATGCTGACCGCCCGTGACCAGGTCTCCGACCGGGTCGCGGGGCTGGACGCGGGCGCCGACGACTACCTGCCCAAGCCGTTCGCCACCGAGGAGTTGCTGGCCCGGGTGCGGGCCCTCTTACGCCGGCGCACGCCGACCGACGAGGAGTCGCAGATCCTGTCGTTCGCCGACGTCCGGCTCGATCCCGACAGGTTCGAGGCGTGGCGGGGCGAGCGACCGCTGCACCTGACCCGGACCGAGTTCTCCCTCCTCCAGGTCCTCATGTGCAACGCGACCCGGGTCGTGACCCGCGACGCGCTGTTCGAAGCGATCTGGGGCTTCGGCATGAGCTCCACCGCCAACAACCTCCAGGTGTACGTGAGTTACCTGCGCCGCAAGATGGAGGCCGAGGGCGAGCCGCGATTGATCTACACGCTGCGCGGCCTGGGATACACGTTGCGGGAGACTCCTCCGTGAGCGGGCCCGCCGGCCGGGAACCGCGCCGGCTGACCCGATGGTGGCGCCGGCGATCCCTGCGGACCAGGCTGACGGTGATCGCGGCGACGGCCATCGTGGTCAGCGTGTTCGTGGCCTTCCAGGTGGCCAGCGAGCTGATGGGCTGGGAGCTGCAGAAGACCGCCGAGAGTCAGCTGCGCGCCGACTCCCGTGTCCTGGCGACGAACGCGGAGCGCGCCGGTCTGGCGCAGGTCCAGCTACCGCCGTATCCCGGATCCGGTCGGCTGGTGCGGGTCATCCTGCCCGACGGCTCGGTCCGGACGCCGGCCGGCCAACCCGCTCTGCCCCCGGTCAGCGAGGACGCCGGGCGCGTGGCGCGGGGCGCGTCGGCCGACCTGATGGAGTCGAACGACAGCGACGAGGACGGCTACGTCATCCACACGCTGCGGGCGGGCGACGGCGCGGTCCAGGTGGCCCAGCTCGCCGACGACAGCCCGATCAACCGGTTCGGGTTCGGCATGCTGCTGATCGGGCTGTTCTGCGTGGTCGGGGGCGCCCTTGTCGGGCGGACCGTGGCGCGGACCGGGCTGGCACCGATCGACCGGCTGACCGCCGCCGCGGTACGTGTCGCGCACACCCGGGATCTCGACGCCGACATCCCGGATGAGGGCGGTGGGGAGATCCGGCGGCTGATCCAGTCGATCAACGACATGCTCGCCGCGCTCCGGGACTCCCGGCGGGCCCAGCGGCTGCTCGCCGAGGACGCCGCCCACGAGCTCAAGACCCCGCTCACCAGCCTGCGTCTCAACGTCGAGCTGCTGATCCGGCTCGATCAGCGCGGCACCCTGGACAGCGCACTGCCGGCGGAGAGCCGGACCCGGCTGCTCAACGATCTCGGCGCCCAGGTGGCCGAGTTGAGCACCCTTGCCGCCGAGCTGACCGACTTGGCGCGCGGTGACGTCAGCGACGAGAGCACCGAGCTGCTCGACCTCGCCGACGTGGTGGTGGCCGCCGCGACCCGGGCGCGTTCCCGCGTGCCCGACATCGAGGTCGCGCTCGACGTGACCTCTGTGTGGGTGAGCGGGCGTCCCGCTGCGCTCGAGCGGGCGGTGCTCAACCTCATCGACAACGCCGTCAAGTGGTCCCCCGCGGACCAGCCGGTCCAGGTCCGGCTCCGTGCCGAGGGCCCGTCGGCGGTGCTCGAGGTCGACGACGCCGGGCCGGGCATCGACGCCGCCGACGTACCGCGGGTGTTCGACCGGTTCTACCGTGCCGACAGCGCCCGGGCGTTGCCGGGATCCGGTCTGGGGCTGTCGATCGTGCAGCGGGTCGTCGACGCCCACGGCGGCCGGGCCACCGTCGCCCGCTCCGCACGCGGTGGCGCGCTGCTTCGGGTCGACCTTCCGGCCGCGGCCCCGCCAGCCCCGATCGCGCGGCTCACCGCCGGGGATGACACCGCGGTGCGCTGACCCCAGCCCCGGCGGCGCGGCACAGGACCAAAGGACGGCGGCCCTCGGGCATGGCCCCGCGCGGCCCACCGTCGGGGCAGGACACCACGGTGCGCCGACCCCAGCCCCGGCCGCACGGCGCAGGACAAGCGGTCGACCACGGGGCAGGACACCGGAATACACCGACCCCAGCCCCGGCGCGTGGCGCAGGACCAAAGGACGGCGACCGTCGGGTCCATGAAAAAAATCCGGGACGGGCCTGGGGCCCCGTCCCGGATCTCGTCCGTGCCGCCGCGCTCACCGTTGCAGCGCGGGCTCCTCGTCGTCGGCGAGCGGCTGTTGACCGTCCGGCAGCTCCGCCGCTGGACCGGACAGCCGGCTCGGCCACCACATCCGCTTGCCGATCAGCAAGGTGAGGGCGGGCACCAGGACCGACCGCACCAGCAGGGCGTCGAGCAGCACGCCGAAGGCGACCAGGAACCCGACCTCGATCAGCATCACCAGCGGAAGTGTGGCGAGGACCGCGAACGTGGCCGCCAGGACCAGGCCTGCCGAGGTGATGACGCCACCGGTGGCCGAGAGGGCCTTGAGCATCCCCTCTCTGGTGCCGAGACGCACGGTCTCCTCCCGGGCCCGGCTGGCCAGGAAGATGTTGTAGTCGACGCCGAGCGCCACCAGGAACAGGAATGCCAGCAGCGGCACCGAATAGTCGATGCCCTTGAACCCGAGGATCGTGTCGAAGACGAACACGCTGCCGCCGAAGGCTGCGGCGAATGAGACGATCACGGTGGCCATCAGGACCAGCGGGGCCAGGATCGCGCGCAGCAGCAGCCCGAGGACGATCAGCACGACGATGAGCACCAGCGGGATCACCAGCTTCTCGTCGCGCTTGGTGGTCACCTCGGTGTCGAGGTTCTCCGCACTCGGCCCGCCGACGATCGCCTCCGCCCCGCTCACCGCGTGCACGGCGGTGCGCACCCGCTTGATCGTGTCGTACTCCGCGACGGTGTCCGGCGCGTCCTTCGGGAACACGGAGATGTTGGCCCAGCCACCGCTGGTCTGCTCCGGGATGGCCAGGGCCACACCGCGAGTTTCCTTGACGATGTCGAGCACCCGTTCCTGGTGCGCCGGCCGTGTGAAGATCGTCATCGGCTGGCCGCCGAGCTCCGGGAAGTGCTGGCGGAGAACGGTGAAGCCGGTGACCGACTCCGGCGCGGACAGGAACTGGTCCTGCTCCCGCAGGGCGCCGGTGTTGCCCGCCAGCCCGAGGGCGAGCACGCCGAGGACTCCGAGCGAGCCGAGCGTCGCCACCCACCGGCGGCGGCTGATGGCGGTGCCGAGCCGTCCCCACAGCCCCGGCTTCTCCTCCACGGCCGTGCTGAACCGCGGGACGGCCGGCCAGAAGATCCGCCTGCCGAGCACCACGAGCACCGCCGGGAACAGCGTCAGCATGGCCACCAGCGCACACAGGATGCCGGCCGCACCGATCGGGCCCAGCCCGCTGGTGCTGTTCAGGTCCGCGACGAGCAGGCAGAGCAGGCCGGCGACCACGGTGGCCGCGGACGCGACGATGGCCGGCGCCGCGCCGCGTAGCGCGTGGACCATCGCGACCCGGACGTTCTCATGGTGGTGCAGTGCCTCCCGGTATCGAGCGATGAGCAACAGTGCGTAGTCCGTGCCGACGCCGAATACCAGGATCGTCAGCAGCGCCGAGTTCTGGTCGTTGACCACGATGCCGAAGCCCTTGACGAGCAGGTAGACGGTCCCCATCGAGGTCAGTGCGGCCGCGCCGACGGCCACCAGCGGGATGATCCACAACACCGGGCTGCGGTAGGTGAGGATGAGCAGGAGCGTGACGACGATGATGGTGGTGAGGAGGACCTGCACGTCGATGCCGTCGAAGACGGCATCCATGTCGCCGTCGATCGCGCCCGGGCCGGTCACGTCGAGTTCCAGGCCGGAGGGGCGGTCCTTCGCGGCGTCACGCAACGGGCCGACGATGTCCTCCGGTGCGCCGTAGGCCGTGCTCACCTCGAGGGTGAACATCATCGCCTTGCGGTCGCTGGAGGGGCTCGTCGGTGAGCCCTCGTCGTCCTCGCCGGCCGCCTCCTTCGTCTTCGGCGGGTACTGCTTGGCAAGGGTGTCGTAGTGGCGCTCGACCGTCGCGCGGTCGGCGTCGGTCATGCCGCCGGCGCGGTGGTACACGAAGACGAACGTGTTGTTGTCACCGCCGGGGAGACTGTCGTCCAGCACCGCCACCTTGGTGGACTCGGCACCGGCCGGCAGGGTGTCTACGGCGCTGTCGGTGGTGACCGAGCTCAACTTTCCGCTCAGCGGCACCATGCCCGCCGCCAGCACCAGCCACAAGCCGATCACCAACCACGGCACCCACCGGCCTGCCAACCGACCGGCCGGCGCTTTCCCGGACGGCGCTGCGTTGACTGCCATCACTAGCCTCCTACATACGAGTTGCATCGCTTATCTGGATGCCTACTTCGTACCGAGCGAACCTTGGACGACTGTTAATGCGGTGCTCAGGCCGGTTGGCCGAACCATGCGCCCAGCGCACGCACCGGCGTGGTGGCGTCGAGGTCCTGCCCGGTGGGCAAGGCCCAGGCGACACAGCCGTCGGGCCGGATCAGCAACGCGTCGACGTCCACCCGGTCCGTGCGGGCGATGACGGAGTTGACCCGTCCGGTCCACGCGGCCGCGGCGTCGCGGACCTCCACGCGGTCGACGAGGTCGATCAGGAGACCACGACCCTCACGCAGCAGGTCCGCCGACCGGGTCACCGCGGTCACGACGTCGGGGTCAGGCTGCTCCAGCGTCAACTTCATGTCCGGGCACAGCGTGCCGACGAGCCGGTGGTCGTCGCCCAGGTCGTACCGGACGTCCATGCCTGCGACGTACCGGTGGGCGTCGTAGAGGTCCATCAGGTCGGAGACCATCTCTCACAGCGCCCTCGTCTGCGGGTCGGGTCGCATAAGGGCGATCTGAGCCCGGGTGTTCTGCAGTTGGGCGATGACCGCGGTGATACTGCGTAGGCTGACCGGGGCGACCACACCGGCCTGGCGCACCGCATGATCGGCGGGGAGCCGACGCTCGGCGCGGTGCTGGCGCGGTGCTGGCGCGGTGCTGGCGCGGTGCTGGCGCGGTGCTGGCGCGGCTGGAGGAGCGGGAACGCGAGATCACCGCACAGGCCGAGACGATGCGGGAACAGGTCGCGCAGCTGACCGCACAGCTCGACGAACTCGGCCGGGCCGCCGAGGAAGTCCGGATCACCCGCAAGACACTGCTGGGGCTGCCCGACCCCGGGCCGCCCCTGCCGCCGGCACCGAAGCTGCCGGATCATCCGGCCTACCAGCAGATCATGGCGGTGTTCACCGCGGCCGACCACCCGCTGCGGGCCCGGCAGGTGTGCGAGGCCATGGACCTGGCGGTCGCGCCCAACAACATCAACACCGTCCGCCTCAAGCTCAAGCGGCTGGCCGGCCGCGGGATCCTGACCGAGACCGAGCCAGGCTTGTTCACCCAGCCTCGGCCGTAGCCGACCGACGTCGCCACGGCCTGCCCGCTCGTCCCGCACGAAACGAAGAATCGGGCATCAGGTCTCATACCGCCCTCTGAGGGGGCGTCCGCCCCAGCGGATGCCCTTCTCGCTTCGGATGCGGGCGCGTTCCTTGCGTTCGGCTGCCAGGACGTCGCGGTGGCGAGCGTTGGCGCTGCGCCAGCGCAGATAGGCGTGCAGGGCCCGGGTCTGCACCGTGTGGTTGGGGTGGTGAGAGTTGGCGACGGTGAACTGCCTCAGCGGTCCGAAGTGCGCCTCGATCGGGTTCGCCCAGGACGCGTAGGCCGGGGTGAAGCACAGTCCGACCTCGTGCTTCTGTGCCCAGCGGCGGATGTCGATCTGCTCGATGACCCATGCTGGTGTCGCGTTCGGACTCCGGTGAGGGCTCGACGGCCGCTCTTGCAATCCCGCATCACCATGTAGCCGCCAGCGATTGACCCACTTGCTCGCGCTGCGCGGGAGACGCCCATCTCAGCGGCGACGTGGGCGATGGGACGTGTCTGGCACCGCTTCACGAGCCGCCTACGGCCCTCGACGCTCAGGGGCGCATTCGCGTGGGGCACTCGTCATCCTCTCGAAGTCAGACGACGGCAGGCGCGACACTCATCGGGTGCGCCTGCCGCATTGTGGCCTTTCAGTCCTGCGGTGCGACGCGGATACGGTTCCCGTCAGGATCGGCTGCGAGGAAGGTCAGCCCGAACCCCGCATCATGAGGCTCGTGCAGGATCGTGACGCCCTTGGACTGCCACTGCTTGAAGATCGCATTGAGCTCGTCGGGCCCACCGTCGATGGCCAGGCAAACCTCACTGGTACGCGGGACGTCCAGTGACAGATCCTCGAACTGGCCAGACCACAGAGCGAGGTCAGCGCCTGGCCCGAGGTCGAAGGTGATGTATCCCGGAGTCTCGAACGAGGGGCTCATGTCGAGGAGGTCGCCGTAGAAACGAGCTGCGGCGGGAGCGTCGTTCACATAGACGATGGACACGACGGATGTGGTCATGGTTGTCCTTCTCACAGGTGGTTGGTACGCATCCACCAGCCTGACCGGGATATGCGCCGTATCGTGTCGCAATTCCTGAAAAACTTGGTGTGTGACGCCAGACCGCTTCTTCTCCCTGATGCTGCTCCTCGAATCGAGGGATGCCGTGACCACACAGGAACTTGCCTCGGCGCTCGGGGTGTCCCTTCGAACCATTACCCGGGACCTGAACTGGCTTCGCGACGCCGGTCTGCCGGTGACCGCACAAAGGGGCCGCCTCGGAGGCGTGACCATGCTGCCCGGGTCCGGGCTCGACCTCACGCGGCTCACGCCTGGCGAGCGTGATCATCTGTCGCTCACCGGGCTGGATGAGAAGCAACGTGCGGAGCTCAACGCATCGGTCGAAAGCCGGCGCGCGCTCTCCAAGATCGTCGCTCCACAGTCATGTCGAGTTCATGAGCTCCTGCCGCTCACCGACGTAGTGCACGTGGACAGCCGTCCCTGGCTCCAGACGCGAGCTTCCGGCACGACTCCGGCTTCGCTGATCGGCTCAGTGCGGCGAGGTCGCCAGCTACGGATCGAGTACGACAGCCCACGCGAGTCATGCCCACGCGACCTGGTCGTGGATCCCTACGGGCTGTTCGCCAAGGCCGGCATCTGGTATCTCGTCGCCGACTGTGCTCGAGTGCCACGGATGTACCGACTCGAACGGATCACGGCGTGGAAAGAAGTCGACCAGCCAAGACGGATCCGCGAGAAACAGACCCTGGCCACCGTCGCTGCAGCGCTCGTTGATCAGTGGGAACACAACCATGCGATAGAGGTCAGCGCCACCATCGACCAAACCCAGATCGAGCGAGCGCGACGGATCTTTGGCCAACGACTCGTCTGGGACGACCATGAGGAATCCGCCACCGGCCACAAGGTGACGATCCGCTTCCTGCATCTGGAGGACGTGCGAGCACTACTGCCGTTCGGGAGCACCATCACTGTGCACGGCCCCACCGAAGCCAGGGCTCACCTCCGTGACCTCGCCACCAACCTTGCCCACCACTATGCGCCGTCACCAACGTCCTGACCCGCAACAACTAGGCTCCGCCGCACGGCCGCGTGCGGCTTCGGCCGTGCGAACCTCCCGCTCAGTGGGCACGGTGTGCTCCTGCGCCTCCTGGCGGAGTCCGACGTGGGCGAGCGCTAGGTGGTGCAGCAGCCGCTCGGAGGATCACGACGGCGTACCGGCTTCTTTCGCCCCGGCCACCTGGTGATCTGACCCAGGAGTGCAGGCGTTCGGCTCAGCCGCTGATTCAGTTCGGATACCTCTTGCGTGGTTGAAATCCGGAGTGCGACTGCGGCAGCGCCCGACGCGACGGCGGCGATTGCGACGGCCACCAGACGGGGGCCGGTGAGGGCGAGCAGCTGCCCGCCCATGGCTGCACCGGAGGCGGAGCCGACGTTGAATCCGGAGCCCAACCAGGCGTTTGCCTCGGTTTGGCGCGATGCCTCGATGCGCTCGTCAACCAGGAGATAGGCGACGACGAAGATCGGGGTCATAGGCAGACCTGCGCAGAAAGCGACGAGCACGATGAGCGGTGACTGTGCGGCTGCAGCCAGAAGAAGGGCTCCGACTACCAGTTCGGCCGTGACGATCACGTAGCGGATGCGCAGCGTTGCTACCCAGGTCTTGCGACCGTAGGCCAGGCCGCCCACCACACCGCCCACCGAGAAGGCCGCGAACGCGTATCCGGAGGAGGAGAGGCCGCCGAAGTGGGAAGACGCTGCCGAAATAATGACCTCAAGACCGCCGGCGAACAGGCCGAGAGCGAGGACGGGCACGATGATGCCGCGCCCATTGCGCGTTCGGAGTATGGACCGCTGTCGCCGCACGGTGGTTTGAGCAGCATCCTCCTTGGCCTGGTCGGCGGGGACGGAGCGCACTACCGCGGACAGGCCAAGGGCCGCGGGCAGCAAAAGCATTGCGCCGACGATGAGGGTGAGGCGGGTGTCGGAGAGTGTCATGCCGGCCGACACAAGCAGCGGCGTCGCGACGAAGGTCAGCTCCTCGACGGTGGAATCCACGGTGTGGATGCGCTGCAGATGGTCCTTGTCCGGCATTAGCCGAGACCATACGGACCGCAGAGTGGGTGTGAGAGGCGGGAAGAGGCATCCTGCTGCTGCGGTGACCGCGATCGCCGTCTGCCAGGGTGCGTATCCAATCACCGCAGCTGCCGCGGTGAACAGGACGAGGCATGCCACGCCCATAAGAGGCAGCGCGGCTGGGCAGCGCCGCGAGGCCCCGCGAGCACGCGCTGGGCCGGGGAGCGCGATGGCCAGCATGAGGGCGCCGGAAGCCAAGCCGGCGATGCCGATGCCATAGTGCTCGGTGAAAGCCATGAGGACGGAGAACGGCACGACGCCAGCGGGTATCCGGCTGAGGATGCCAAGTCCAAGGACACTTTTGGCCCGGGGCACGGAGAGGGTCGTGCGGTAACTGAGGGGTGTTTCGCTCACGAAGATGCTCCTGCTGTCGGTGCGCTGGGGGTGAGGGTGGGTGTCTCGTTGGCCCCAGCTGCCAGGACTTGGCCCCAGCTGCCAGGACGGGCATCCCGAAGTAGCCGCATTCTCGTTGCGCTGCCGGTTTGTATGCCTCCAGCAGGTACTCGACGCCGAACAGGCGGCGCATCCGCGGCCGGTACCACAGCAGTGAATCGAACGGGGACAGCGGCGTGCACGCGTCCTCGTCCAACAGCGGGCAGTCAAGAGCTCGTTCGGTGATCCACGCGGGCTCCATCCAGCCCTCGACGCGCGCGGGCTGAAGACCTGGGAGGGATTCAAGGTGCCGGGCGACGCTACGGGCGGGAAGGCGGAAGTAGTCAGCCACGTCGTCGGTCGTGGCGATGCCGAGTGCTTCAATGGCCAGGGCGGTGAGCCCGCTGAGGCACTCGGTAGCGTCCGGGTCGGCCTTGCGCAGGTGCGGGGGGATCACGGTTGTGGTCATCTGGTAGACGCGCTGCCAGCCCCTCCGGTGGACGCAGGCGACCTCTCCGGTGGCCAGCAGCCATTCCAGGGCCCACTTGTTGGCTGACGATCTTTCCCAGCCGCTTTCCCTGAGCTCCGCCGACATCGCTGACGGAGACGGCGCCGCGCTCGTCCAGCACGGACAGGACCTGGTCACAAGCCGCGGGGTCGACATCCGGGCCACTCCAGCCCTTGACGGCATAGCGGCGGCGCCGGGCGCTGAAGAGCGGCCAGTGTTCCACTGGGACGAGCGAGGCGGCATGCGCCCAGTACTCGAACAGCACGGGTGAGTCGGCCTCGGAGATCAGGTCCTGGGCGTCCTTGAGCGGGACTCCCCTCGCGAGCTGAACGAGTTCGTGAGAACGGCGGACGACGCTAATGGTGTCGAGCTGGATACAAACGACAGGCACGCGCGCCACGCACGTTGCAGCAGACCCTGTTTCCCCGCGATGCCGCTCATAACGACGTTGTGTGCGATCGGTGCAAGCGCCTGCTTCCAACGGTCCAGGAGCTCGGAGTAGGCCCTCGGCAGAAACAGCTGCCGGCCGGAGCAGGTAATCACCGGCGCGGCGCTCTCGCTCGCCGCTGAAGCGGCATCAACCTCACGCGACGGTCGTACCTGGCTTCAGTGGTCGTGTCCGTATGGGCAGGCTGCGGAGTCCGCGTTTGTGGAAGGAGGGCCACCAAGCCAGTTCCTCGAGGGGTAAGCCGAGTTCCAGGGCGGGGAAATGCTCTAGGAGAGAGCCGATGGCGATTTCTGCCTCCAGTCGTGCAAGCGGCGCGCCGAGGCAGTAGTGAATGCCGTGGCCGAACGCCAGGTGAGTGGAGGGGCGGCCTGGGGTGAAGGAGTCGGGCGAGGGAAACTCGCGGTCGTCCCTGTTCGCCGAGGCGATGGAGATCCACACGCGGCCGCCGGCCGGGATGACGGTGTCGCCGATGGTGATGTCCTCAAGGGCGAATCGGCGCACGGCTAGCGGGAAGGGTGGGTTCCAGCGCAGGGTCTCTTCGATCACCGCTTGGACCGGCAGGGAGCGTTGCCGGACCTGGTGCATGAGCTGCGGGTGCAGGAGCAGGCCGAGGGTTGCGTTGCCGATGAGGTGGACTGCGTTGTCGTAGCCGGCGAACAGGGTGAGGAAGGCGAGGGAGAGCAGTTCCTGCTCGGTGAGAGTGTCGCGGTCGTCGCGAGCTTGGGTGAGGGCCGAGAGCAGGTCGTCGGCCGGGTGGCTGCGCTTGTCCTGGATGACACCGGTCAGGAATTGGTGCATCTGGCGCATCGCTGTGCGCGAGTCTCCTGCTGAGGCGGGTGCGGGGGAGAGCAGGGTGTCGGTCCAGGCCCTGAAGTCGTGCTGGTTGTCCTCGGGAATGCCGAGCAGCTCGCAGATGACGCCCATGGGGAGCGGGACGGCCAGCGCTTGCATGAGGTCCATGCTTGGGCCCGCCTGGGTGGTGAGGAGGGCGTCTGTCATGGCCTGGATCCGGGTGCGGAAGGCTGCGATGCGCCGTGGCGTGAAGGCTCTGGAGATGAGGAGGCGCAGACGCGTGTGGTCGGGTGGGTCCATGTTGAGCAGATGGGCGTCGAGCTCGGGTGGCATGGACGACTGATAGGTACCACTGGTTTTCGCGTTTGCCTTATCCAGCGACAGGCGGCCCTCCGCCAGCAAGGCCCGGGCCTCACGGTAGCGGGTGATCACCCAGAGTGGCTCACCATCTGGAGTGGTGGTGCGGTGCACCGCAGCGCTATCGCGCAGGCGTGCGTAGGCGGCAGTGGGGCTTTCTATGAGGCTGTGATCGAAAAGAGTCATGGCCCCAGTCTGCTCGGGCCGAGTCGGCGATGTGCCGTGCGGCCGCGCGCCTCTACCGAGCCGCAGCGTGTGCGCCCGCCGCCGAGTCCAGGAGCTCGCCGGGGCGGTGGCCTGATGTCCCAGGACCAGCAGCCCACCGGGACGGGCGTTTCGTCGACATGGCACGCGACTGGCCCTCTCGCGGACTGGGCCCCGCGGAGCACCACGCACGCAGCAGCCTGCAAGGCGTCCCGGGTCAGGATGTCTGCGCCCCTGCCGGCGAGGGGGCCAGGGAGTCGGCCGGGCACGGGTTGTTGTGGACGCGGTGGGCAATGTGGCACAGGGGCCGGCGGGCGGTCACCTGCGGGTTGGGCAGGTCGGCCAGCTCCGGGAGACACAAGGCCGGAAGGCAGGCGAGCACAGCACCAGATCCTTGCTGATAACGCTTTGCGGCAGTCGGCGTTACTCCTGCTTGGGCCGCCCGGGCCCTGTGCGGGCGGTCAGGCGCCGCGGCGGGTTTGTGATCGAATAACCGGCTATCGACCTGGACGTGGCCTTCGGTACGCGTCACCGTGTACGAGGCGGGGGCCGGCGGGCGGCGGGGTGCGGTGGTGGCGCACGGCCGGTTCTGCCTGTTCGAGCGCGGCCGGGGTCTTCCTGGCGTGCGGCAGGAGGACCCTGGCCGTCCAAGCTCAGCCGAGCCGCGAGAGGTGCGCACAGCAGCACGACCTCGAGGTTCTTCTCCAGGCTCATGATCCGCTTGGAGACGGCCTGCTGGCTGATCCTGAGTTCGTCGGCCGCGGCCTGGAACTGTCCGGCCTCAGCGGCGGCCACGAAGGTGCGCAGCGCTTCGATGTCCACACCACACCCTGCGGACACAACTAGCGGTTGTGGTTCGTTGCGTTGGGGGTTGTTTGATTGGGCCTTCGCCGGAGTGCTGGGATCAGCGCATGTCTACACGCACAGAGCAGGTCATGTACGTCCGCACGACCGAGTTCGCGCGCTATGCCGAGCGGATCGCGCAGGTCACCGACGCGACCTCCCGGCTGAACGTGCTGCCGTTCAGCGATGCGGAGGGTCGTGCTGAACTACTGGCGGTTGTGTTCGGCGGTTCGCTGCCGGAGTCGGTGACGATCTACCCGCCCTTCTTCACGGAGTACGGCCTGGGCACGAAGTTCGGGAAGAACGTCTTCGTGAACCAGGGCTGCACCTTCATGGACAACGGCGGCATCAGCATCGGCGACAATGTCATGATCGCCCCGAAGGTCAACCTCATCACCGGCGGGCACCCGCTGCCCCTGGCCGAGCGGCGCGAGTACGTCACCAGCGCCCCAATCGTGATCGAGGAAGACGTCTGGATCGGCGCGGCCGCTGTGGTCACGCAGGGTGTGACCATCGGCGCCGGTGCGGTCGTGGCCGCCGGTGCGGTCGTCACTGGTGAGGTGCCGTCCCGCACCCTGGTCGCGGGCGTGCCCGCCCGGGTGGTCAAGAGCATCGACTGACCGACCTCACCGCGGCCGGTGACCCGGTGCGAGCACCGCTCTTGCCTTCCCCGGCCGGAGGACTGATCGAGCGGTCTGAACTCCTCAGCTGGCTGCGGCGGGGTGGGGTTCGTAGAAGGTTCGGTCGCGGAGCATCGCGAAGAGGACGTCGCCCGCCGGCGGGCGAGGCAGAGCACGGCCTGGGTATGTCCTTGCAGCAGGCGGCGTCAGACGACCCTGCGGACACCTTTAGGACGGCTCCCCGGAGGTGCGCCGCTGCCGGATCGCCTCCCGGACCCGGTCCGGCGAGCTGTGGATGCTCAACAGTTCCTCCGTGGGCAGGATCGAGGCCTCGCACCCGTCCCTGTGGGCGAAGCGGGCGGGGGACTTCCTGCGGAGCACTCCGTGGGTGCTCGCCTCGTGGAAGATGCCGTCACAGAGGGGACAGTAGGTGTAGTAGTGCTGCGAGGGCGTCTCACCACCTCCACCGCACCCGCAACTGGCTGAATCATCGGCACCGCTCATGTCGTGCACATCCCTTCCTTGTCTCGGCAGACGGGCTGCTTGCAGGTGTGGCTAGGGGGATCCGGATCTCTGGCTGTGCCAGATCCGGGCCGTCGAGATCCCTTCCGTGCCGGCGGAGACCGCGGCGACACCGGACGCCCCCCAGCGGAAGAACGTCTGCCAGAACGTGGCGCCCTCGGGGGGCGCGAGGGCCAGGAAGGCACCCAGGCCCAGGGTGACGACGCCCAGGTTGTAGGCGTTGGTCGCGCCCCGGACGGACGTACGCCACTTCTCGAACCCGGCGTGCTGATGCTGTCTCAGGACCGCGTCGGGCGGCCGGTTCACGGTCCCGAACCAGTCGTCGATGTCGGCGGCGTTGAACAGATGCGCCCGCGCGTTGAAGCTGCGTTGGATCGAGAACACGAACAGCGTGACGCAGACGGTCAACGCGAAGGCCGCCGCGTCCGGCCAGCGCAGTTTGTCGCCGTCCGCGAGGATGACGCCGATCGCGGTGATCGCGGCGGCGGCCAGCAGGGGAGCCGCGACGAAATGGATGGATTCCGATGCCGCGATGTAGCCGATCCGCTTCGGGACCGCCCACCTCTCTTCGCCCGGGTCCCGGCCGGAAGGTGAGGACAAGACCTTGCTCCTTTCAAGGCCCCGTGCGCCTCGGCCAGTCGGAGGTCTGCGCCACCGCGGCGGCGACCAGGCGAGCGTCCCGCCGGCGCATGCCCGGGTGGTAAGGGACGCAGACGTTGCTGCGCAGCAGCCCTGTCAGTTCCGGGCCGTCAGGCCGGGGCACATCCGAGAACGCGGGGTGAGAGGTCCACGGGAAGGCGAACATTACATTTGTGTGGATGCGGCGCAGGCTCAGGTTCTTGCGCAGCAGGGCCGCCTCGCCCGCCGAACGGGCGCGGATCGTGAAGCGCCCCCACGTGTCCTGGGGGAAGCGGCCGGGCGGCAGCCAAGGGGCCAGCGACGACGTATACTCCTCGGCCAGCAACCGCAGCCGGTCGCGGGTCCCGTCGCGGTGGACGAATTGTGCCACGGCGGCAGCGGCGGCGAACTCGCTCAGCTCCCGCCCGTGACAGAGGACATCACCTTTCTGCCAGCGGCTCTCCTGACCGCTGTGCGAGCGACGCGCGGCCAGCCCGTCGGCGACACGGCCGTCACGTGTGAGCACCACCCCTCCGCCGGCCGCGCCCATCGGCTTGATGGGGTGGAACGAGAAGACGGCACCGTCGCCCCAGCTACCCGGGCCGCCAGCCGGAGCTGAATCCGGAAGCAGGTACGCGCAGTCCTCCACCACCGTGCAACCGGCCTCACGCAGCCGCGTGATGGACTGCATCGCTGCACTGCCGACCATGCCAGCGTGGTGAACCCACACCACGATCGGTGCCTCGTCCAAGGCCTCCCGCTGCCAGGCCTCGGGAGCCAGGCACAGATGGACGGCGTCGATCTGTGCCGCGACCAGTCGGGCGCCCAGCCGCCGGGCGAGCGCGGGAATGGACGGAAAGCAGTTGGCCGGGACGACGACCGTCCGGCCCCGTCCGACGCCGTAGTGCTCCAGCAGCAGTCCGAGCCCGTCCATGCCGGAGGAGACGGCGACCGCGTGCCGGTCGAACGACTCCCGGAACCGCCTTTCCAATTCCTGTGTCGCCCCGCCGCCCAGCATCTCCCCACGCCGTAGCGCGGTCCGCAGGGCCCTGGTGGAACGCCGTCGGACCTTCCGCGGCACATACGTCCGCCAGACCGGCAACTCCTCGCCCGCGCGCGGCCCGTGCACCGCTTCCCCCAGCCTCACACCCACCAGCATGCCCACGTCGGCCCAAGATCGGCACTACCGAGCGCTCAGGAGTCCGTCGGTGCGTCCGCACCGCCGGGCGCCCGAGCGTCGGTCCACCGCCCCTCGGGTACGACACTGGCAGTTGAGTTCGAACCATCACCCTGCATCATCGGGCGGCGCCCCAACCGTCGCCCAGCCGACCGGCTGGCTGCACGACTTCTGGTCTCCCGTCGCCTCACGCGACGTGCCGCTGTGCTGGCGAGCGGGTAGCTCTCAGGGAGGTCGAAGAAGCAGAAGAACACGCACCCGTCCGCAGCACGTGCACGTGTGACAGCCAAGAAGGTTGGACGTTCCTGCTGGACGCGCTCGATGGTGCCAAGCTGACTTCGCTCCTGGTTGGTGCTGCCACTGGGGGTGAACTGCCGGCCGCAGTCGCCGCGATGTCCCTGCCGCTCGTCGCTCAGGACCGAGACGGACAGCTCGTCGGGACACTGCTCACCGTTCCTTCCGGAACGATCGCCACGATGGCCAGTCGTCTGCCGGGCGACGCACCGTACGACCTCGTGTCGATGCTCAAGTACGTCAAGATCAAAGCGCTTGCGGTGCGCGAGGACGCCCGCGGAGCCGGCATCGGGGCGGCGCTGCTGAAACGCTGCGTACAGATTCACTGGCAACTGGACTACCAACTGCTGTTCGGTGAATTTCGAGACGCACCGCGCACTCGGCCCGTACTACGCACGGCAGGGCTTCAGGGTTCTGGATCCGGAGCAGACGCTCGATGTCGGGACGGTTCTGGCGGGCTTCCCCATGCAGCTGGGATCGAAGCCCGGCGAAGCGCTCTTCTACCGGTGGAGATAGACGCCGCGCCCCGGCACGTCGCCCGCGCCCGGAGGCTGAGCGGTCTGCTGGGCCGTCTCGCCTCCCGGTGTCCGCGCCGTCGTACGGCAGCAGCTCAACGGCCCTCCTGAGCGCTTCCCCGACAGCCTCTGCTCCCGGGCCCGCAAGCCGGAGCTGGTTCGCGCTCGGGGGGCAGGAGCGGAGCCCGCACAGCAGCTCCTGACCAGCCGCCTCCAGGGCAGCGCATATGCCGACCAGTCAACGCTCCTCGCCGATGCGGTCGCCCGCACCGAGGAGCTCCCGAGCGAGTTCGATCTCGGAGCCCTGGTCCGCCGGTTGACCCGCATTGCTTCCAAGCCCTCGCTCCGCCGGATTCGCCAGCCGGATCGAGGGCCTTCTGTGTTCTGTCCAACCGTCGACCAGACATGTCGCATGCTCAGGATGCCCACGCCTGCGG
>NZ_JBHUQX010000185.1:0-17295 GCF_042674225.1 Streptomyces sp. NPDC056948 | reverse complement strand
ACCCGGTACCGGGTACGCCCCTCACGCATATGCGCAAGTCAGTGGGTCTCAACGACCCGTCACGCAGATGTCAGTTGTGACCGAAGCTGCGCTTCCGCTTACGGGTCGCCATGTCGCCCGGGGCGGCGACCTCGACTTCGGGCTGGGGCTCCGTCTGCGCCGCGGGGCTGCGGTCCGCCCGCTGGCCACGCTCGGTGGGACGCTGCTTGCGTTCACGGTTCTTGTTCTTGGCCATGGTGGTGCCTCCTGTGGGGGATCTAGGGGCCAGGGCCGGGACCAGATTCACACAGGCCGACAACGATCGCATGTCGGACAATTACCGTGCGTGACAGGGCTGGTCGGAGCGGGAACCCCGGAAACGCCACGCCGAAGATCGAGTTCCGGCCGTTAACCTCCGCGCCGTCGGGCAGACTCGAAGCAAGCCCGAAGCAAACCTCCTGGGAAGAGGGTGAGTCGTGTGGACCGCTGCATCGTCCTGGTGGACGCCGGGTATCTGCTGGGAGCCGCGGCGAGTCTCCTCGCCGGGGAGCCATCGCGATCCCGTATCACCGTCGACCACACGGCCCTCATCCAGGGGCTGCGCGAACGCGCCGAGTCCGATACGCAGCAGCCCCTGCTGCGCATCTACTGGTTCGACGGCGCCCCCGACCGCGTCCCGCAACCGGAGCACCGCCGACTGCGCGTGATGCCCCGGGTCACCGTCCGGCTCGGCGCGCTGACCCGCAGCGACGGCCGCTGGGCGCAGAAGGGCGTGGACGCCGCGATGCACGCCGAGCTCACCGAGCTGGCCCGCAACCGCGCCTGCTCCGACGTCGTCCTCGTCACCGGCGACGGCGACCTGCTGCCCGGCATGATGGCCGCCAAGGAGCACGGCGTCGCCGTCCACCTGTGGGCCGTCCAGGCCGCCGACGGCGACTACAACCAGTCCGAGGACCTGGTCGCCGAGGCCGACGAGCGGCGCGTCCTGGACCGGACGTGGATCACCAAGGCGGTCCGCGCCAAGGAGTACACCGGCGTGTGCGCCCCGCAGCCCGTGCCCCGGCCCGAGATCGCCGCGATCCTCTCCGCGCCGCTGCCCGAGTCCTCGCTCGCCGCCACGGCCGAGCGGACCGCCCCGCCGCCCCCGCACCCGGTGGCCGGCCCCGGGCAGAACGGCACCGAGGAGCGGGTCCCCGCCCCCAAAGGCGTCCCCACGCCCAAAGACCTGGCGGCCCTGCGCGCCCCCGGAACCCAGCCCGCCCAGCCCCCCGCCTCCGCCACCCTTCGCTGGTCCTCCGACAAGGGCTGGGTCGACCGGCCCACGGCCGAGCCCCCAGAGGCCGCCTCGATGCCGACGCTCGCCCAGCTGACCACGGCCGAGCAGCGGTGGGCCGACCGCGAGGAGGACATCACCACGGTCGGCGGCGACCCGTACGAGGTGGGGCAGGTCTTCGCACGGCGCTGGGTGGAGCGCCTCGGCGACCAGGGCCAGCTGCCGAAACTGTCCGGGATGTACCCGCGCATCCCGCACCGGGTCGACGGGGAGCTGCTGCGCTACGCCGCCCGCTTCGGACTGCTCGCCCACAAGGACGACCAGATCGACGAGCGGGACCGTTACGCCATCCGGGCCGGTTTCTGGCGGGAGATCGGCGTGCGCACGGGCGTGGAGCACACGCCCGTCGGCGACTGAGATCCTTGCGAGCGGATTTCCCGGAACGGACCGACCCGAGAACCGGCCGGGGTTCCCGACCCCGTAGTCTCGTCCCTTGTGAGTAAGCGCGCGGCACAGGCATTTCGGCACGATGGTGACGTCGTGTGCGCGGTCCGCGGGCTGACCAAGACCTATCCGGCGGTCCGGGGCCGGCGCGGCGCGCCCGGAACACCCGAGGTCCGGGCCACGGACGACGTACGGCTGAACATCCGGCGCGGCGAGATCTTCGGCCTGCTCGGGCCGAACGGCGCCGGCAAGTCCACCCTCGTACGGCAGCTCACCGGGCTGATGCGGCCCGACCGCGGCAGCGTGGAGATCCTCGGGCACGACATCGTGCGCCACCCGGAACGGGCCGCGCGCATCCTCGCCTACCTCGGGCAGGAGTCGACCGCCCTCGACGAGCTGACCGTGTCGCTCGCCGCCGAGACCACCGGGCGGCTGCGCGGCCTGGACGTACGGGCCGCGCGGGCCGAGCGGGACGACGTACTCGACGAGCTGGGGCTCGCGACCCTCGCCGGGCGGCCGCTGAAGAAGCTCTCCGGGGGCCAGCGGCGCCTGGCGTGCTTCGCCGCGGCACTGGTGGGGGAGCGGTCGCTGCTCGTGCTCGACGAGCCGACCTCCGGCATGGACCCGGTGGCGCGGCGGGCCGTGTGGTCCGCCGTCGACCGGCGACGCGCCGAACGGGGGACGACGGTGCTGCTCGTCACCCACAACGTCATCGAGGCCGAGACCGTACTGGACCGGGTGGCCGTCCTCGACCGGGGGAAGGTGATCGCCTGCGACACCCCGGCCGGGCTCAAGGAACAGGTCGCCGGTGAGGTGCGGGTGGAGCTGGTGTGGCGGGACGCGGCACCGCTGCACGTCCCCGAGGTGGCCGCGCTGCGGGACCGCGTCGTGGAGTCGGGCCGCCGCTGGACGCTCCGGCTCGGGCCCGAGGAGGCCCGGGCGGTCGTCGCCACCGTCACCGGCGGGGCCGCCTTCGCCGCGCTGGACGACTTCACGCTGGCCACGCCGAGCCTGGAGGACGTGTACCTGGCCCTGGGCGGTGCCGTGCAGCAGGGGCTGGTGAAGGCGTGAGGAGTACCGGGGCCCTGAGTGCGGGGGACTTGAGCGCACAGGCCGCCGCATACGTACCGAACAGGGCGACTGCCGCAGTGGACCCGAGCGAAGGGGAGCAGCGCGACGTGAGTGTCGTACCCGCCGATGTCCTGCCGGGCAGTGCCCTGGCCGCGGAGGAGCCCGCCGTGTGCGCGGCCGAGCTCGGGCCCAGGGCACGGCTGTGGCCTTCGCTGGCGGCCGTGTACCGGGCGCAGCTCTCCCGGGCGCGGGTCGCGCGGATCCCGCTGCTGTTCGTGGCGACCTTCCAGTCGATCGGCATCATGATCCTGATGCGCGGGGTCGTGGACGACGGGGCGGAGGCGCAGGCGGTCGTCGCCGGCTCGTCGGTCCTGGTCGTCGCCTTCGTCGCGCTGAACCTGCTCGCGCAGTACTTCGGGCAGCTCCGGGCCAGTGGCGGACTCGACCACTACGCGACCCTGCCGGTGCCGCCGGCGGCGGTGGTGCTGGGCGCGGCGGGCGCGTACGCCTCCTTCACCGTGCCGGGGACGATCGTGACGGCGGTGTTCGGCTGCGCCCTGTTCGGGCTGCCGCTGGCCCATCTGTGGGTCCTGATGGCCGTGATCCCGCTCGCGGGCGCCGCGCTCGCCGGGCTGGGGGCGGCGCTGGGGCTGCTCGCGCCCCGGCCGGAGCTGGCCACGCTGCTCGGACAGCTCGGCATGTCGGCGGCGCTGCTGCTGGGCGTGCTGCCTGCGGACCGGATGCCGGAGGTCGTGCGCTTCGCGCGGGATCTGCTGCCGTCGACCTACGGGGTCGAGGCCTTCGCGCGGACGTTCGGACCGCATCCCGACTGGGCCTTCGTGCTCGGTGACCTCGCCGTGTGCGCGGTGGTGGGCGTCGTCTCGCTGGCCGTGGCGACCTGGGCGTACCGCCGGGCGGCCGTCCGGTGAGCGCGGAGCGGTCGTCCGGTGACGCGGCGCACAGGCGGGACTGGCACGATGGCAGGGTGACCGCACCACTGACTCCGCCACCGCCACCGCATGAACGTTCCGCGCAGGATGCGTGGCAGCCGCCGGCCACCGGGCCCGGGGCGAACGGGCCCCAGGCTCCCGGGTCTCAGCACGCCGAGCACGCCGAGTACGCCGGGCACGGCTGGTACGGACAGGACGGCCCCGGCATGAAGACCGAAGTACGGGAAGCCGCCGTGATCTCGCTGGCCGTCGCGCTCGGCGGGGTGCTGCTCGGAGTGCTGTGGTGGTGGCTCGCCCCGCACGTGCCGCTGGTCGGTGACGTGGTGGAGGGCAACTGGGTCGTCTACCTCAAGGACACCGAGGGCGAGCAGGCTGTCGGGGTCGACGGCACGTTCACGCTGCTCGGGCTGGGCCTCGGGGTCGTCAGCGCGCTGGTCGTGTTCCTGCTGCGGCGGCGCGGGGGTGTGCCGCTGGTGGTGGGACTGGCTGTCGGCGGGCTGCTCGGATCGCTGCTGGCGTGGCGGATCGGGGTGTGGCTCGGGCCCGCGGAGGATGTCATCGCGCGGGCGCGGGATGTGGGGCGGGGGGTGACGTTCTCCGCGCCGCTGAAGCTGGGGGCGAAGGGGGCGTTGCTGGCCTGGCCGCTTGCCGCGCTGGTGTTGCATCTGGGGCTTACGGCGTTGTTCGGGCCTCGGGATCCTGAGCCGGAGTTTCCCGAGGGGCCGTATCAGGCGCCGCCTGCTGCGTAGGTGCTCGGCGTTGGGGCTGGGGGGGGGGGGGCGCGCAGCCCGGCGTAGCGGGGTGCCGCTGCGCCCACCCGTGCCGCCCTCAGCGGCACGATTGCCCGCAGCTAGAGGAGCCGCCCGATGGAAGCCAAGACCGCTTCTGTCAGCTTCTGGAGATCCTCCGGCGACAGTTCCACCTCCAGGCCCCTCCGGCCCGCCGAGACGCAGATCGTCGGGTGGGTCGAGGCCGACTCGTCGAGGACCGTCCGGAGTTTCTTGCGCTGGCCCAAGGGTGAGATGCCGCCCCTGACATAGCCCGTCGTGCGTTCGGCCAGGGTCGGGTCGGCCATGGTGGCGCGTTTGCCGCCGACGGCCGATGCCAGGGACTTGAGGTCCAGTTGGCCCGCCACCGGGACCACCGCGACCGTCAACGCGCCGTCGACGTCCGCCACCAGGGTCTTGAACACCCGGTCCGGTGAGACGCCCATCGCCTCGGCCGCCTCCTCGCCGTAGGAGGGGTGGGCGGGGTCGTGGTCGTAGGAGTGGACGGCGAAGTCCACGCCCGCCGTCGTGAGCGCGACCGTGGCGGGCGTGCCCCCCGGCTGCTGTTGCTTCTTCGACTTCTTCGCCATGCCGGTCCGCTTCAGTTGAGGCTCATCGGGCCGCGCGTCAGTTCCGACGCCGGCAACGACGGCAGATTACGGATGATGGCCGTCTCCGAGCGAAGGAGTTTCAGCTCGTCGCGCAGGCGGGACGCCGTGTCGGGGGCCTGGAGCAGGCGTTGCTTGGACGGGGTGTCCAGCATCATCGCCGCCGCCACCAGATACGACACCACGCCCGGCTCGTCGGGCAGCTCGGCGCCGGTCGCCAGGGAGCGTTCCCGCGCGCCGGCCAGCCGCTTCTGGTACTGGCGGAAGGACCGCAGCACCCCTTCGGCCAACGGCGCGGCCTCGTCCCCCGGCTCCTCGGGCAGCGTCTCCAGCTCGGCCGTCAGAAAGGGACCGGACGCGTCGACGGACAGCAGCCGCACCCGGGAGGTGCCGGTCGCCAGCACTTCGAAGGAGCCGTCGGTCCGCTCCCGGATCGTCGCCGCGTCCGCCACACAGCCCACCTTGTGGAACGCCTTGACCGGGTCGGCGCCGAAACCGGCCAGGGGGCCCCGTTCGGGCAGGGCTGTCGGGTCGGGCATGCCGGGCGCGCTCAAGGCCACCTCGTGGCCGTCGCGGATCGCCACGACGGCGAACCGGCGCGGCTCGTCCTCCGGGGTCTTCAGCAGTTCGCGCATCATGGCGCGATACCGCTCCTCGAAGACGTTGAGCGGGAGCACGAGCCCCGGGAACAGCACCGAGTTCAGGGGGAAGAGGGGGAGCCGGACGGTGGTCACGACGCAAAAGCCTAATGGTCGCCGGAGCGGACTCGTCCGCCCCGTTCACTCCGTGGATGCCAGGACGGCTGACCTGCCGTCGCGGCACGGACGTCGTCGCGCACCCGCAGGAAGTGTCCGAGCGGGTCGTCCGACACCTGGTCCCAGGGGAACGAGGTGGCGTACGGGCCGTTCAGCCGTAGCTGCTCGGCGGCGTCCGGCCAGCGCTCCAGGCACACCAGGACGAAGATCAGCAGGTTCCGCATCCGGGCGGGCCAGGGGTCGGCCGCCGGCAGCAGCGGGGACAGCGCGATCGCCCGGTCGGCGGCCGCGTCCAGCCGCTCGCGCGGCACCTGGGGTCCGCAGCCGTCGGTCAGGTAGCCGAAGGCCGCCCGGAGCGGGAGTGCCTGGGCGAGCGCGTCGGCGGGCGCGTCCTGTGCGGCCCGGTCGGCGAAGTCGAAGCACTCCTGGTGCGAACCGTGCCAGGAGGCGGCCAGATAGCGCAGGGCGGCCACATGGGAGCCGTAGTGGTGCGGTGCACGGCGTACGGCCGCCGCCCACAGCTCCTCGAAGTACTTGTGCCCGGCCTGCGCGCCCCGCGCGTGGTCGAGCGCGAGCCGCCACGGCACCGGGTCCCGCTGGTCGCCCCGGGCCGCGGCCGTGAGCAGCGGGCTCACCTCGCGCAGCAGCTCGGTGCGGGCCGGCGAGAGCCAGGCGCGGTCCACCGCGAGCTGGGCCCCGACCAGCAGCGCGTCGGGGTCGTGCGGGGCGGTGGCGAGCCAGGCGTCGAGCCATTCGGGGCGCGAGCGGGCGAAGGCGGCCAGCCGGGTCACGTACCGGTCGCGTCGCTCCCACTCGGCCGCCGCGCGGGTGGCGTGGAGCAGCCCGGCGGCCGGTCCGTGATCGCCGCGGGCGGCGGCGACCAGGGCCGGACTCAGCCGTGCGTCGGGCGCGTCGAGCAGCACCTCGTCGTCGGCGCACGGCCCGCCGACGGGGTGGGGGGCGGTCCTTGTCATCCGGCTCGCGCGGATGAACGGGAGCTGCAGAGCCATGGTGTCGACCATTGAAAGACCGCTGGTCACAGCGGCGCCAGGTGGTTAGGGGAACTCGCCGAAAGTTGTACGCCTCATGGTCAAGAGAAGGTAAAGGTGTGACAGTTCAATAACTATGGTCACACCGGCAACATCAGTTGCGCCGCAGCAATCGCGTGGCCCCCGCCGCCACCGTCGTCGCCAGGATCCAGCCCAGCAGGATCATCGCCGTCGCCAGCCACTGCCAGCCCCCGCGCAACTGCCAGTAGCCCACCTGGCCCAGGTCGATGACCGGCAGCAGCAGATCGAGCGTGAACAGCGTGGGACTCCACTCCGGATGCTCGCCCCGCTTCAGCGGCGGATGGCCGGCCTGCGCGAAGGCGAACGAGCCCGCCGCCCACAGCACCGCCATCCACACGGCGGCCCGGCCCGGCCGGTACCCGTAGGCGACCGTCAAGTCCTGCACATAGCCCCACAGCTTGGCGGCCGGCGGCAGGCCCTCGCGGTGCCGGCGCTGCTTGGCGAGCAGCACCTCACGGGCGTCCTCGTCCTCCCCGCCGGCCCGCAGCACGGACGCGAGGCGCTCGTACGGCTCCGGGTTGTACTCGGCGGTCGCCGCCGCCACCCAGTCCAGCCGCTCGGCCAGCGGGAACGGGCCGCGCGGCACGAGGTTCTCGTAGGCGAAGCCGCCCATGTGCAGCCGCCCCGGGCCGGGCCAGGCGTCCGCCCGGTCCATCAGGTTGATGATCTTCGCCCCCGACAGCACCACCCGACCGCGCGCCGGATGCTCCCCGAGGAACCGCAGCTCGGGTGTCTGCACCCGGCGCAGTGACAGCTCCTGGTCGTCGGTGAGGGCGAAGCGGGCCCGCTCGAAGTCGACGGCGTCGCCGAACCGCCCGTCGTCGAGCCGGATCCCGCCCTCGCACTCGAACCGCTGGATCCGCGTGCCGCGCGCCGGGGTCATCCCGCTCATCGCCTGGGCGCCGACCCCCGCCGGGGTCAGATACAGGCTGCGCTCGACGGTGAGCTGCGGGGCGTTCAGCGCGAGCCGCTCGTAGGGATTGGCCAGGCATGCGCCCCGCAGGCTCAGCGAGACGCCGATGGTGGCGGCGCGCAGGCTCAGCTCGCCGTGCGACTCCAGCAGCTCGGCCTGTAAGTCCTGGCCGACGGTCAGGCCGTCCGCGGCGATCGACCGGCCGCTGCGGTCCCGGTGCACGATCGCCTGGTTGAGCATCAGGTCCGTGCCGATCTGCGCGTCCGTGATCCGGATGCCGCGATGGAAACGGCAGCGCGGCAGATGCAGATCGCCCTCGGTGTGCACCCGGGCGGCCTCGAGCCGCGGCACCGAGCAGTCCACCATCCGCAGGGTCGTGAAGCGGGCCTCCGGCAGCAGCACGTCCTGCTCGAACCGGCACTGGCGCATCTCGACGTACGGCACCACCGTGCCCCCCGCGAGATCCAGCGAGCCGCTGATCCGTATGCCGGCCAGCTTCAGCGCCGACACCCGGCCGGCCAGGGCGGGCGGGCCGTCGAGGAGCAGCCAGCAGACGATCCGGGCCCGCACCGTCCGCTCCTCGCCCCACGGCCGGCCGCCGTGCGGATCGTCCACCAGCGGGTCGCCGCTGCTCAGGTCGTACACGCTGCCGTTGCGGAAGGCCTGCCACATGCCGGCCTCGGCCGCGGTCAGGTCTTCGGGCACATCCCCGGCACGCACGCCGGCCCCCTCGGTCACGTCTTTCCCTTCCTCCCCGGGTACTCGCGGGTTGGTTTCTTCGTACAACTGTTCATGCCCGCTGGGTGACGCCCCGAACGCGAAACGTGAAGGGGATGTTCCGGCTTCCCTCGGCGTTCTGTATCAGCCATTGATACGCGCGGACGACGCCTCACCCGGGTCTGAGAGAATTGAGCACGTGATCTCCCGAATCGATCTGCGCGGCGACGCCCTCCCCGAGGGCACCGCCCTGCGTGACCTGCTGCCCCGAGCCGAATTCGACGTAGCGGCCGCCCTGGAGAAGGTGCGTCCGATCTGCGAGGACGTGCATCATCGGGGCGACGCGGCGCTGATCGACTTCGCCGAGCGGTTCGACGGGGTCAGGCTCGACCAGGTGCGGGTGCCGGCCGCCGCGCTCACCCGCGCGCTGGAGGAACTCGACCCGGCCGTGCGCGCGGCCCTCGAGGAGTCCATCCGCCGCGCCCGGATCGTGCACCGCGCGCAGCGCCGCGACACGCACACCACCCAGGTGGTGCCCGGCGGCGCCGTGACCGAGAAGTGGGTACCGGTCCAGCGGGTCGGGCTCTACGCGCCCGGCGGGCGCTCCGTGTACCCGTCCTCCGTGATCATGAACGTGGTGCCCGCGCAGGAGGCCGGCGTCGAGTCGATCGCGCTCGCCTCTCCCGCCCAGGCCGCGTTCGACGGCCTGCCGCACCCCACCATCCTCGCCGCCTGCGCGCTGCTCGGCGTCGACGAGGTGTACGCGGCCGGCGGGGCCACGGCCGTCGCGATGTTCGCCTACGGCACCGAGTCCTGCCCGCCCGCCGACATGGTCACAGGCCCCGGCAACATCTGGGTCGCCGCCGCCAAGCGCTACTTCACCGGCAAGATCGGTATCGACGCCGAGGCCGGCCCGACCGAGATCGCGGTCCTCGCCGACGACACGGCCGACCCGGTGCACGTCGCCTCCGACCTGATCAGCCAGGCCGAGCACGACCCGCTGGCCGCCGCCGTGCTCGTCACCGACTCCGTCGAGCTCGCGGACGCCGTGGAGAAGGAACTGGAGCCGCAGATCGCGGCCACCAGGCACGTCGACGACCGGATCGTCCCGGCCCTGTCCGGCAAGCAGTCCGCGATCGTGCTGGTCGACGGCGTCGACGAGGGCCTCAGGGTGGTCGACGCGTACGGCGCCGAGCACCTGGAGATCCAGACGGCCGACGCCGCGGCGGTGGCCGACCGGGTCCGCAACGCCGGCGCGATCTTCATCGGCCCCTGGGCCCCGGTCTCCCTCGGCGACTACGCGGCCGGCTCCAACCACGTCCTGCCCACCGGCGGCTGCGCCTGCCACTCCTCGGGCCTGTCCGTCCAGTCCTTCCTGCGCGGCATCCACATCGTCGACTACACGAAGGACGCGCTGGCCGAGGTCGCGCACCATGTGGTGACGCTGGCGGAGGCGGAGGACCTGCCGGCACACGGTGCGGCGATCAAGGCGAGGTTCGGGTGGAAGGTTCCAGAAGGCAAGTGACAGGCATTGACGATCTCCCCGTACGGGACGAGCTGCGCGGCAAGTCCCCCTACGGCGCGCCCCAGCTCGACGTCCCCGTCCGGCTGAACACCAACGAGAACCCCTACCCGCTGCCCGAGCCGCTGGTCGAGCGCATCGCCGAGCGGGTCCGTGACGCGGCCCGCAACCTCAACCGCTACCCGGACCGGGACGCGGTCGAGCTGCGCACCAAGCTCGCCGAGTACCTGACGGACACCTCCGGCCACGAGGTCGGCCTGGCCAACGTCTGGGCCGCCAACGGCTCCAACGAGGTCATCCAGCAGCTTCTGCAGACCTTCGGCGGGCCGGGCCGTACGGCGATCGGCTTCGAGCCGTCGTACTCGATGCACGGGCTCATCTCGCGCGGCACGGGCACGGGCTGGATCTCCGGTCCCCGCAACGAGGACTTCACGGTCGACCTGGAGGCCGCCGAGAAGGCGATCGCCGAGCACCGGCCCGACGTCGTCTTCGTCACCACGCCCAACAACCCCACGGGCAACGCGGTCCCGCCCGAGACGGTCCTCGCGCTGTACGAGGCCGCGCAGGCGGCCAAGCCGTCGATGGTCGTGGTGGACGAGGCGTACATCGAGTTCAGCCACGGCGACTCGCTGCTGCCGCTGATCGAGGGCCGCCCGAACCTCGTCGTCTCGCGCACGATGTCGAAGGCGTTCGGCGCGGCGGGCCTGCGCCTCGGCTACCTCGCCGCGCATCCGGCCGTCGTGGACGCCGTCCAGCTCGTCCGGCTGCCCTACCACCTGTCGGCCGTCACGCAGGCGACCGCCCTGGCCGCCCTGGAGCACACCGAGACGCTGCTGGGCTACGTCGAGCAGCTCAAGGCCGAGCGGGACCGGCTGGTGCGCGAACTGCGCGCGACGGGCTACGACGTCGTCGAGTCCGATGCCAACTTCGTGCAGTTCGGCAGGTTCGAGGACTCGCACACGGCCTGGCAGAAGATCCTCGACCAGGGTGTCCTGGTCCGGGACAACGGCATCCCCGGGTGGCTGCGGGTGTCGGCCGGAACCCCCGAAGAGAACGACGCGTTCCTCGACGCGGTCCGTGCACTGAAGAAGGAGCAGAGTCAATGAGCCGCACCGGACGCGTGGAGCGGACGACCAAGGAGACCACGGTCCTCGTCGAGATAGACCTCGACGGCACGGGCAAGACGGAGATCTCCACCGGCGTCGGCTTCTACGACCACATGCTCGACCAGCTCGGCCGGCACGGTCTGTTCGACCTGACCGTGAAGACCGAGGGCGATCTGCACATCGACTCGCACCACACCATCGAGGACACCGCCCTCGCGCTCGGCGCCGCCTTCAAGCAGGCCCTCGGCGACAAGGTGGGGATCTACCGCTTCGGCAACTGCACGGTCCCGCTGGACGAGTCCCTCGCGCAGGTCACCGTCGACCTGTCCGGCCGCCCCTACCTCGTGCACACCGAGCCCGAGAAGATGGCGCCGATGATCGGCGAGTACGACACCACGATGACGCGGCACATCCTGGAGTCCTTCGTGGCCCAGGCCCAGATCGCGCTGCACGTGCACGTGCCCTACGGGCGCAACGCGCACCACATCGTGGAGTGCCAGTTCAAGGCGCTGGCCCGGGCCCTGCGCTACGCGTCCGAGCGTGACCCGCGCGCGGCCGGCATCCTCCCGTCCACGAAGGGCGCCCTGTGAACGGCATCTCGACCCTGCTGATCGTCGTCGGCCTGTTCCTCGCCGGCGGGATCTACTCCTTCGTCAAGCAGAAGATGCCCAAGGGCCTGATCGTGCTGCTGTCGATCGGCGCCGCGATGTGTCTCGTGGCCGGCGTCGTGCGGCTGGAGGTGTGGAATTGAGCGCCCCTCAGAAAAGGGTGGTGGTCTTCGACTACGGCTTCGGCAACGTCCGCTCCGCCGAGCGTGCCCTCGCGCGCGCGGGAGCCGACGTCGAGATCACGCGTGACTACGACAAGGCCATGAACGCCGACGGGCTGCTCGTCCCGGGCGTCGGCGCCTTCGCCTCCTGCATGAAGGGCCTGCTCGAGGCGCGCGGCGACTGGATCGTCGACCGCAGGCTGTCCGGCGGCCGCCCGGTCATGGGCATCTGCGTCGGCATGCAGATCCTCTTCGCGCGCGGCATCGAGCACGGAGTGGAGACCGACGGCCTCGACGAGTGGCCCGGCTCGGTCGAGCCGCTCCAGGCCGACGTCGTGCCCCACATGGGCTGGAACACCGTGGAGGCCGCGGCCGGCTCGGAGCTGTTCGCCGGCCTGGACGCGGACGCGCGCTTCTACTTCGTGCACTCCTACGCCGTCCAGGACTGGTCGCTGGAGACCCACAACCCGACCCTCGAGCCCCCCAAGGTGACCTGGTCGACGCACGGCAAGCCGTTCGTCGCGGCCGTCGAGAACGGCGCCCTGTGGGCCACGCAGTTCCACCCCGAGAAGTCCGGCGACGCCGGAGCGCAGCTGCTGAACAACTGGATCGGAACCCTCTGATGTCCCCGAAGTCTTCCGTGAAGCTCGAACTCCTCCCCGCCGTCGACGTCCGTGACGGCCAGGCGGTCCGCCTGGTGCACGGCGAGTCGGGTTCGGAGACCTCCTACGGCTCCCCCCTGGAGGCGGCCCTCGCCTGGCAGCGGTCCGGCGCCGAGTGGCTGCACCTGGTCGACCTGGACGCCGCGTTCGGCACCGGGAACAACCGCGAGCTGATCGCCGAGGTCGCGAAGGCCATGGACATCAAGGTGGAGCTGTCCGGCGGCATCCGCGACGACGACACCCTCGCCGCCGCCCTGGCCACCGGCTGCACCCGGGTGAACCTCGGCACGGCCGCCCTGGAGACCCCCGAGTGGGTCGCCAAGGTCATCGCCGAGTACGGCGACCAGATCGCCGTCGGCCTCGACGTACGGGGCACGACCCTGCGCGGCCGGGGCTGGACCCGCGACGGCGGCGACCTCTACGAGACGCTGGCGCGCCTCGACAAGGAGGGCTGCGCGCGGTACGTCGTCACCGACATCGCCAAGGACGGCACACTCCAGGGACCGAACCTGGAGCTGCTGCGCAATGTGTGCGCCGCCACCGACCGCCCTGTCGTGGCCTCAGGCGGCGTGTCGTCGCTGGACGACCTGCGGGCGATCGCCGGTCTCGTCCCGGCCGGTGTCGAAGGGGCCATCGTCGGGAAGGCCCTGTACGCGAAGGCGTTCACCCTGGAAGAAGCCTTGGAGGCTGTGTCTTCATGACATCCGAAGCCGTACGGCGCGTGCAGAGCGGAAGTCCCTGGGAAGAGTCCTTCGGTTTCGCACGGGCCGTGGCGGCGGGTGACCGCGTCATCGTGGCGGGCACGACCGCCTTCAAGGGCGACGTGCTGTACGGCGACGGTGACCCGTACGAACAGACCAGGGTGGCCTTCGCCAGTGCGGTCGAGGCGATCGGTGAGTTCGGGCTCGGCATCGAGTCCGTGATCCGGACTCGTGTGTGCCTGGCACATTCGCGCGATGTCGATGCGGTGGGCCGCGCCCACAAGGAGCTGTTCGACTCCGTACGCCCGGTCACGACCCTGCTGGTCGTGGAGGGCTTCATCGACTCGCGGGTCCTGGTGTCAGTCGAAGTGGAAGCGTATAGAGGAGCCGTGGATTCATGACCCTGGCGGTCCGAGTCATCCCCTGCCTGGACGTGGACAACGGCCGGGTCGTCAAGGGCGTCAACTTCCAGAACCTGCGCGACGCGGGCGACCCCGTCGAGATGGCCAAGGTGTACGACGCCGAGGGCGCCGACGAGCTGACGTTCCTGGACATCACCGCCTCGTCGGGCAACCGCGAGACGACGTACGACGTGGTGCGCCGCACCGCCGAGCAGGTCTTCATCCCGCTCACGGTCGGCGGCGGCGTCCGCACGGCCGAGGACGTGGACAAGCTGTTGCGGGCCGGCGCGGACAAGGTCGGCGTCAACACGGCGGCGATCGCCCGCCCCGACCTGATCCGCGAGATCGCCGAGCGCTTCGGCCGGCAGGTGCTGGTCCTCTCGGTGGACGCCCGCCGCACCGAGGCGGGCTCCTTCGAGGTCACCACCCACGGTGGCCGGAAGGGCACCGGCATCGACGCCGTCGAGTGGGCACACCGGGCCGCCGAGCTGGGCGCGGGCGAGATCCTGCTCAACTCGATGGACGCGGACGGCACGAAGGACGGCTACGACCTGGAGATGATCCAGGCCGTACGCAAGCACGTGACCGTCCCCGTCATCGCCTCGGGCGGCGCCGGCAAGCTCACCGACTTCCCGCCGGCCGTAGCGGCGGGCGCCGACGCGGTGCTGGCCGCGTCGGTCTTCCACTTCGGGGACCTGCGCATCGGCCAGGTCAAGGAGACACTGCGGGAGGCGGGTCACCCGGTGCGGTGACGTCCTTTGAGCGCCCGCGCCCCGGCCGCTGACGCCCGTCTCAGATGCCCAGCTGCTTCGTCTCGTGCAGTTTCGCGATCGCGTTCTCGTCGCCGTCCAGGTCGACCTTGGCCGCGCTCTGCCGGCCGTAGGAGAACAGGACCAGCTCGGAGGGCTCGCCGGTCACCGTGACCACCGGGGTGCCGCGCTGGGCGACCGTCGTCTGGCCGTCGGGGCGGCGCAGGACCAGGCCCGTCGGGACGCCGCGGCCCATCAGCCGGGCGGTGCGTTCCAGACGGGACCACAGGGCGTCCTGGAAGACCGCGTCGAGCTCGCGCGCGGACCAGTCGGACTGGGCGCGCCGGACGTCCTCCGTGTGGACGTAGAACTCGATGAGGTTCGACATCTCGTCGACCGGCTTGAGGGAGAAGGGCGAGAAGCGCGGCGGGCCCGTACGGATCAGCTGGATCAGCTCCTCGTACGGCTTTCCGGTGTACTCGGCCATCACCCGGTCCAGACGCGACGCGAGCTGCTTGATCAGTATCCCGCCGGCGGCGTCCGGGCGGCGCTCGCGCACCACCACGTGCGCGGCGAGGTCCCGGGTCGTCCAGCCCTCGCACAGGGTGGGCGCGTCCGGGCCCGCGGTCTCCAACAGATCGGCGAGGAGAAGTCGTTCACGCTTGGCATGGGTCGACATGCGGCCCAGCCTACGACCGCGCAAGGGGTCCGCCCAGTGGACACTCCATCTGGCCTGTCAGTGGCGCCCGGCACAATGGACCACATGACCAGCACGCCCAGCCGCCTCGACCCGGAGATCGCCGCGCGCCTCAAGCGCAGCGCCGACGGCCTCCTGCCCGCCATCGCCCAGCAGTACGACACCGGAGAGGTGCTGATGCTCGGCTGGATGGATGACGAGGCACTGCATCGCACCCTGACCACCGGCCGCTGCACGTACTGGTCCCGCAGCCGCCAGGAGTACTGGGTCAAGGGCGACACCTCCGGCCACTTCCAGTGGGTCAGGTCCGTCGCCCTGGACTGCGACGCCGACACCGTGCTCATCAAGGTCGACCAGGTCGGCGCCGCCTGCCACACCGGGGCCCGCACCTGCTTCGACGAGGACGTGCTGCTCAAGGACGGCGGTTCGGACGCCGCCGCCGCGGATCAGTAAGGTCAGCCGCCATGGACCTCGAGACGTTCCGCAAGCTCGCCACCGACCGGCGGGTCATCCCGGTCACCCGCAAGCTCCTCGCCGACGGCGACACCCCGGTCGCGCTCTACCGCAAGCTCGCGGCCGAGCGCCCCGGCACCTTCCTGCTGGAGTCCGCCGAGAACGGCCGCTCCTGGTCCCGGTACTCGTTCGTCGGAGTCCGCAGCGCCGGCACGCTGACCACGCGCGACGGACAGGCGCACTGGCTCGGCACCCCGCCCGTCGGCGTCCCCACCGACGGCGACCCGCTCGCCGCCCTGCGCGCCACCATCGAGGTCCTGCACACCCCGCACCAGGAGGGCATGCCGCCCTTCACCGGCGGCATGGTGGGCTATCTCGGCTACGACATCGTCCGCCGCCTGGAGAAGATCGGCCCCGGCGAGCGCGACGACCTGAAGCTGCCCGAGCTGACCATGCTCCTCACCAGCGACCTCGCCGTCATGGACCACTGGGAGGGCTCGGTCCTGCTGATCGCCAACGCGATCAACCACAACGACCTCGACACCGGTGTCGACGAGGCGTACGCGGACGCCATCGCCCGTCTCGACGCCATGGAGGCGGACCTCTCGCGCGCGGTGGCCCAGCCCCCCGCCGTCCTGCCGCCCTCCGAGGTCCCCGAGTACTCCGCGCTCTGGGGCGGCCCCGACTTCCAGGAGGCCGTCGAGGACATCAAGGAGCGCATCCGGGCGGGCGAGGCCTTCCAGGTCGTCCCCTCCCAGCGCTTCGAGACGCCGTGCACCGCGAGCGCGCTGGACGTCTACCGGGTCCTCAGGGCGACCAACCCGTCGCCGTACATGTACCTGTTCCGTTTCGACGGGTTCGACGTCGCCGGCTCGTCCCCCGAGGCCCTGGTCAAGGTCGAGGACGGACAGGCCATGGTCCACCCCATCGCCGGCACCCGCTGGCGCGGCGCCACCCCGCAGGAGGACCAGGCCCTCGCCGACGAACTCCTCGCCGACCCCAAGGAGCGCGCCGAGCACCTCATGCTCGTCGACCTGGGCCGCAACGACCTGGGGCGGGTCTGCGAGCCCGGCTCGGTCGAGGTCGTCGACTTCATGTCCATCGAGAAGTACTCGCACGTCATGCACATCGTCTCGACGGTGACGGGCCGCGTCGCCCCGGGCCGCACGGCCTTCGACGTCCTCACCGCCTGCTTCCCGGCCGGCACCCTCTCCGGCGCCCCGAAGCCCCGCGCCATGCAGATCATCGACGAACTCGAACCGTCCCGGCGCGGGCTGTACGGCGGGTGCGTCGGCTATCTCGACTTCGCGGGCGACTCCGACACCGCCATCGCCATCCGCACGGCCCTGCTGCGCGACGGCACCGCCTACGTCCAGGCGGGCGCGGGCATCGTCGCCGACTCCGACCCGGTCGCCGAGGACACCGAGTGCCGCAACAAGGCGGCGGCGGTCCTGCGGGCCGTCCACACGGCGAACCGGCTGGGAAAGGCCTGAGATGAACCCCGGGTGACGGTTCGCCCGGGGTTCAGGCGATAGTGGGATACGTGACTGCCGTACCGCACCCACGTTCCCAAGCCTCCGGATCCGCCCGGGCCGGCCGCCTGAGCCTCGCCGTCGCACTGCTGTGCGGCGCGCTCGGCGCGGCCGTGGCGCTGCTCGCCACCCGGCAGAGCTGGTCGGAGGGCACCG
>NZ_JBHUQX010000184.1:0-17440 GCF_042674225.1 Streptomyces sp. NPDC056948 | reverse complement strand
GTCCTCGAGGACAAGACCCGGCCCCTGTGACCGCCCGTCAGCGGCCCCGGTCGCCCCCAGAGTTTCGTCGGCGAAGCCGATCACCGATCCGGTGGCGACGAGCAGCACTCGCATGAGGCACAGTCTTCGTGGTGCTAGACCACGGAGGGTTTCCTCGCCATCGCCTGAGTGCGTCCATGCCGAGGGTCAGTGGCTGCGCTCGAGCCGATCACGCGCCACCTCCCGGACTTCCTCCCAGATGTCCGTACGCAGCTGTTGCAGAACGTTTCTCGGCACACTCTTGTGGCGGGCGACGGCGAGCCTGACCGATTCGTCAGGGTCCGCCGCCAGTGTGGTCAGGAGGTCGGGGGTCAGCTTTCGCTTGCTCGCCACCATGGACCGCACCCTTGGATCTGAGTCGTTCGCCAGCACCTGGAGGATCTCCAAGGGCACCGTCTTGTTGTGCGCGACCCAGAAACGGGCTTCCGGGTGCCGCTCGATGACCTCCCGCCACACGTCGGGGGCCGCGGGCTCAGAACTTGCCCTGCCGTATTCCTCGGGCGCATCGCTGAATCGCAGCCTGATGAATTCCTCGGCCGACTCGATCATTTCCCTACCCCCCTCAACTGGCTCCAGGGGATGAAGCGACCGGTCTCGCCCTTCCACTTATCGAGCATGTAGCTACCGTAGCGATCTGCGTCCGCGATCCATTCGAGCCCCTTCTTGGTCTCCCGATACACCTTGAAGGCCGACTGCCCGTGTCCTGTGACATCAACGGTCCACCACGTTCCGTCTGATGCGCTCTTGTAGAACGTGGTCTTGAACGGACCGCCCTTCATGATCTTCGAGGCGCCCTGGGCGGTGAGCGTCCACAGGCCGCGTCCGACGATCTCCGCGCCCTCAGCAGCCAGGCGCTTGCCACCGCCTTGGATGGGGAAGGGCACCATGCTGCCGTACAGGCCGACGTTGTACGCCGGCGGGCAGATGACCTCGGCTCCGGTGAGGTAGCTGAAGCCACCGAGGGAGAGGCCGTCGAGGAGGCCGAGGCTGGTCTGTCCGGTGACCTCGATGGCTCCGTTGGTGACCTTGTCGGAGAGGTTCTTGGCCGACTGAGACGCGGGCGGCAGGGTCGCGGTCTCGCGATCCTCCTTGTCGCACTCGCTGTTCCAGCCCCAGTTGCCCGAGAACAGGTCCTTCATCTGAGTGGTGACGCTGCACAGGCCGCTCGGGTCGACGCGGCTGGTGGGCATGTTCTCCACGTAGGCGTAGGGCTGGGTGTAGGGCGTGTCCGGGTCGGGGGTGTACGGGTCGGGACGGGTGAAGCGGCCGGTGCCGGTGTCGTACTGGCGGGCGCGCAGGTCGAGGTAGCCGGTGGTGGTGTCGTGGTAGGCGCCGGTGTAGGAGGGCGTTGATGCCGGGGCGCCGGTGGCCTGGGTGTCCAGGGCCCGGTTGCCGAAGGGGTCGTAGGCCCCGCGCTGGTAGACCTTGCCGGTGCTGTCGGTGACATCGAGGGGTGAGCCCAGGACATCGTGGGTGTAGGTGAAGACAGCGCCCGAGGCGGTCTTGGTGGCGGCGGCCTGGCCGAGCGGATCGTAGCGGTAGGACTGCTGGAGCTTCCCGGTGCTGTCGAGCTCGCTGGCAAGGATGGGCAGCGGGGCGTTGGGGTCCCACTGAAGGCGCTTGGTGACGGCGCCGGCTTTGCTGGTGGTGACCAGGTTGCCTTCCGCGTCGTGCTCGTAGGTGTAGGCAGTGCCGCCGACGGTGGCGGCGGAGATCTGTCCGGCCAGGTCGTAGGCGTAGGTGTTGGCTCCGGCCTTGGTCTGGTTGCCTTCGCCGTCGTAGTCGTAGCCGGTGGTGGTGTCTCCCGTGGTGGACGAGGTGAGCTGGTCGGCGGCGTCGTAGCTGTAGCTGGTGGCCGTCGTGCCCAGCGTCGAGGTGAGGCGGTTGCCCGCCTTGTCGTAGTTGTAGGTGGTGGCGCGGGAGGCGGCGCAGCCGCTGACCTGCGGCTGCGGGGCGCAGCCGGAGGTGATCCGCCCGGCCTTGTCGTAGGTCAGGTCGTAACCGCCTGCGGCCACCCCGGCTCGCGTGGTGTCGATGCGGGTGGGCTGCCCGGCCGGGGAGAGGGTTTGCGCGGTCTTGGTGACCACCGCTCCGGCCTTTGTGGAGGTGACGGACTTCAGCCGAGCGGCATCGTCGTAGGCCCGGTCCTCGGCCAGGGCGTTGGGCAGGGTGGTGCGGGTGAGGTTCGCCTCTGCGTCGTAGGTGTAGCTGGTGGTCTTGGAGTCGGCGGCCATGGTGGCAGTGCGGCCGTCGGCGTCGTAGGTGTAGGTGATGGTGTTGCCGTCGGCGTACTTGCGGGTCAGCATCTGGCCCGCGGCGTCGTAGGTGTAGGCGAAACCGCGTGTCTTGGTGAGACGTCCGGCGTCGTCGTAGCCGAAGTCTTCGGAGACGACGCCGTTGTCGCGCAAGGTCATCTGTCCGGCGGCGTCGTACTCGTAGGTGACGTCCGGCGTCGAGTCGGAGTAGTCCACCTTGCTCAGCAGGCTGCGGAAGTCCCAGGTCTGGGTGGTGGTGCCCTGGGGCGTGGTCTTCTTGGTGAGGTTGCCGTCGGCGTCGTAGGCGTAGGACGTCTTGCGCTCGAGCGGGTCGGTGACAGAGGTCAGCCGCTGTGCCGGGTCGTAGCCGTAGGCGGTGACGTGCCCGGCGGGGTCGGTGCGCCGAACGCGGTTGCCGGCCCCGTCGTAGGCGTAGGTCATCTTGCCGTCGTCGGGGGCGGTCACCGAGGTCAGGCGGCTGAGGGCGTCGTAGCCGTAGTCGGTGGTGCGCTGTGCCGGGTCGGTGACGGAGGTGACGTTGCCGAGGGCGTCATAGGTTCGCTTTGCGACGTTGCCGAGCGGGTCGATCAAGCTGACCGGTTGGCCGGCGGCGTCGTAGCCGGTGGCCCAGGTGTACTTGGCCGGGGTGGCGCCGGAGACGTTGCCGCGGGCGCTGACCATCCGCACCTCGCGGTCGTCATCGTCGTAGGCGTAGGTCGTCTTGTTGCCGAGCGGCGTGGTGATGGAGGTGCGGTTGCCGGCGGCGTCGTACCCGTAGGTCGTGACTTTGCCCAGCGGGTCGGTCACCGTCGCGAGCAGATCGGCGGCTGTGTAGGTGTACTTGGTGACCTTGCCCAGCGGGTCGGTGACCTGGGTGACGTTGCCGTTGGCGTCGTAGGCCGTGGTCGTGGCGTGGCCCAGTGGGTCGGTGACCTTGGTGGGCCGGTTGAGGGCGTCGTAAGCGGTGGTGGTCACGGCGCCTGTCGGGGCGACGGTCTTGGTGAGGTTGTCGGCCTTGTCGTAGGCGTACGTGGTCATGTACTTCACCCGGTCCGCGCCGGCGGCGTTGCCGTTGGGCGGGCTGACTGAGACAAGGCGGCCCGCCTTGTCGTAGCCGTAGGTGGTCCTCCCGCCTGCCGCGTCGGTCGCGGAGGCGACGTTGCCGTTCGCGTTGTAGGTGGTGGTCTCGACGGAACCATCCGGAGCGGTCACCGAGGTAACGCGGTTGAACTTGTCGTACCCGTACGCGGTGACACCGCCCGCAGCGTCGGTCACCTTGGTCTGGTTGCCGATCGCGTCGAAGCCGTAGGAGGTGGCCCTACCGGCCGGGTCCGTGGACTTCGCCAGCCGCCCGGCACCGTCGTAGGCGTACGTGGTGGTGTACTTGGCCGGATCCGCGCCGGAGGCGTTGCCGCGCGGGTCGGTGCTGGTGAGCACGCGTCCTGCCGCGTCATGGGTGTAGGTGGTCTTCGCGCCGGACGGCGATGTGCGCGAGGTCAGGTTGCCCTTGCCGTCGTAGCCGAGCGAGGTGACCTTGCCCCTGGGAGAGACGGTCGTAGCCACCTGCCCCAGCGTGTTGTACGTGAAGGAGGTCTTGCCCGCCGGTCCGTCGAGAGAGGTCAGCCGCCGGGCCGTGTCGTAGCTGTACGTCGTCTTGCCGCCGCGGCCGTCCGTGTGGGTCGAGACGTTGCGGGCGGAGTCATACGTCCATGACTGGGTCACGCCTGCGCCGGTGCGGCTCAGCAGGCCGCCGGCGGAGTCGTAGGTCATGGTCGTGCGCCGCCCCGCCGGGTCCGTGACGGCCGTAAGGCGCAGCTTCGCGTCGTACTGGTACGAAGTGACGTTACCGAGCGGGTCGATGCGGTTGCGCAGCACGCTGCCGTGGTACAGGTCGGTCCAGACACCACCGGCCGCGTCCTGGTAGTCGGTCTCCAGCGTCGCCCGGGAGAAGGTGGCCTTCTTGCCGTCGGCGTCGGTGTGTTCCTTGACCCGGCCGCTGCTGTCGTACTGGACCTGCATCGTCGTACGACCCGCCGGGTCGGTGACGCTGTTGAGCTGGTCCTGTGTGTCGTAGCCGTAGGTGACGGTCCCGCCGTCGGTGCCCTTCACGGAGGTGAGCAGCCCGTCGGTGTAGGCGTAGTCGACGCTCTGACCGCCGGGAAGGTCGATCGCTTCCAGCAGATGACTGGCCGGATCGACCGTCAGCTTGACCACACGGCCGGCGGCATCCGTCACCGACGCGAGGTCCGAACCCGAGTACGCGAAGGTCAGGCCGGCACCGCCGGCGTCCCGCCAGCCGGTGAGCAGGCCGGCGCCGTTGAACGTGAGCTTCTCTCGCGTGCCACTGGTCAGCGTGAACCCGTTGGTGGCCGACCCGGTAAGAGTCGCCGTGACGCCGAGCGACGACGCCGTGTAGGCACCCGAGGTGGCGTCCTTGGCGAAGGTGATGCGGGCCCCGCTGTCCGCGGCGTAGACCACCTTGGTGTCCGACACCTGAAGGCCCACGTCATAGACGGAGGACCAGCCCTTGCCCAGGATTCCCGATGTCGTGTTGTTGTTGGACGAGTATGTCCGCCGCAGCGCAAACGGCACACCAGGAGCGCGCAGTTGGGCGTCCATCGAGGATTCCGTCTGGGCGCCGGTGGCCGTGTTGACGGGGTCGCCGATGTAGCCCTGGAAGATCGGCCGGCCCGTGGTGTCCAGACAACCGCATCCGTACGTCTCGGTGACAGGAACGGACACCGGCCGCCCCTCGGCCGCGATGTTCGGTCCCTTCGCCTCGGCACTCCAGCCGGTGGCGCAGCCCTTGCCGAGCGGGTCCGCATGCGTTCCCCGGTCGGCCGACACGGCGATCTTCATGTAGTACTCGACGCCCTGGGTCAGGATCGTCGGGTCAGAGACACCCCAGTTGTAGGTCTTCCCGGAAGAGTCGCTCGAGCCGTCCGGGTCCGAGTCGCACCACTGCTTGATCAGCTTGTTGTCCGACGCCCGGTACAAGGCCCTGTAGATCGACTCAGTACCCACAGGGGTGTCGTACTTGATGTTGCCCCACTCGACGTCAAAGCCGAACCAAGAGTGGGGGGCAACCCGCAGGTTCGTCGGGGGCCCCAGTGCGGCCGCAGCAGCAGGGCCTTGCTCCGGCTTGACGCTCTTGGCGCCGGGCGCGGCGGCATCGCTCTCTAGAACCCGCTTTCCCGGGAGGCTGATGCTCGTGCCGGGCGTCTTCGGCTCCCGCAATTCGTCGACCTGGGCCCGCCGTTCCTTGAGCGTCATAGGACGCTCGGGCTTCAACGGCTTCGACGTCTTGGCTGCCGGAAGGCCCTTCACCGTGACGGCCCCGCCCGCAGCCGCAGCCACGCTCCCTGCCGTCAGGATGCCCCCACCCAGCAACGCCAGGAGCACCGAGAGAACTACTAACGATCGTGCGGTACGCACCGCTCCTCCTCCCCTTTGCCTCCACAAAGAAGGCACAAGATCTGCAAAGGGGAGAGTCGTACCACGCGGGGCGTGTACACGCCAACCGTCATGTGGCCATCCCCCACCCGCAGATGAAGAGCGAAGACGTCCGAGCACCACACTGCGCGAGAACGTGTCACCGGCGGCGGCATCTAACGGAATTGCGCTGGCAGACCTGCCGCTCGTGATGATCACCGCCGCTGTCGGCGAGGGTGAACGACAATCCGGCCGGCCGTGCTAGAGGCGGCCCTGTGCCCTCTGGCCAACCCGAAAGATCGGCTGGATCTGGTTGAAGATCCCTCACACTGACACGCTCAAGACATCACGTCGCCCACTGTGCCGAAGGGGACTCCATAGAGGACCACCAGCTCTGCCGCTACCGCGAGAGCGCGGGGCTGTCGCAGAAGGAGGTGGGGACTGTAGTCGGCGGCACTGATCGCGCGCGTGATGGAGGAGCGCTATGGGGAGCAGCCAGAACCTGAGCAACGCGCGGTGGCGTAAGTCGTCGTACAGCGGTAACACCGGGGGCGATTGCATCGAGGTCGCCGACCTCGGTCTGCTCGGCGTCGGCGTGCGTGACTCCAAGAATCCCGGGGTCGGGACCCTCACCGTCTCTCCGGAGGCCTACGTCGCCTTGAAGGACTGGGCGACCAACGCTGCCAAGTCGTAGTAGGCCTCTCGGAGTTCCTCGCCCAGCTGGGCGAGGCCGGCCTCGCCCGCGTCGGCCAGGTAGGGGTTGTACGAGATGGCCACGATGCCCCGGCACAGGTGGCGCAGCTCGGGGCTTCGTTCGATGATGCCGTGTCGTCTTCCGAGGGGCTGCGACTTCGAGACGACGAGGACGCTGCGCGCCAGCAGATCCTTGTAGCCAAGCCCCAGCAGGCGGTTGAAATAGTCCACTTGGGCTCCCGTCAGCTGGTCGGCGAGGGAGTCCAGGACGAGGACGAGTTGGTCAGCCTGGCTCAGAACGGCGTGCTTGTCCTCGTCGAGGTCGGTGGAGTCGGAATCGGTGATCAGGATCTCGTAATACCGCCGCAGGACGTCGCAGACCTGCTTCACCTGCTCCGCCGATGGTGGCGGACTCAGACCCAGCAGGTCCGTCAGGACATCCGCTCCCGATTCCATTCCGGACACATAGGGGTCCAGATCCCGAATCTGGTTGACCTGGCTGAGTACCTGGGCGAGTGCGGTCATGCCCCGGCCCCTGTTCTGGTCCACCCTGAAGCCCAGCGTGCCGCGTCCGGGGTCGGCGTCCACAACGATGGTCCGGCCCTGCCGCTCGGTGGCGAAGACCGTGGCCAGGAGCGCGGCGGTGGTGCTCTTGCCGGAAGAGCCCGGCACGCCGAGGACGGCGATCCTGCGGCAGGTGCGGACCTGGGTACGGATCAGTTCCGTTCTCGTCAGCCGGTCCATCGCGCCCACGAGCCTTCCGTCGTCCCCCTGCAGGCCCAGGAGGGCGGCCAGTGCACCGGCCAGTTGTCCTGCGGTGGGCCGGCTGCCTGTGCGGCTCGAGTCGCACGCCTCCAGCAGCACGCGGAGTTCATCGAGGTTCACCTCGGGGGCGAAGGCGATCAGCTGGGCGATCAACGTGCCCAGAGCCTCGATGTCCGCATCGGTGCCGTGTTCCGACCCGTGCGACGACCAGAACCAGTCCGTGAGGGTCACGGTCCGTCCCAGGCAGCGGACGGTCTGGGGGTTGAGGTTTCCGTGTACGAGGTCCGCCCGGTGACTGGTCTCGACAGCCTCACAGAGGTTCCTGGCCAGCTCCAGCGCCGCGTCCGGTTCGAGGTCCCCGCGAGCCAGGACCGTAGCCAGTGGCTCAGCCGGGATGCCGTCCGGGGAGTGCGGAGGGACCTCGGCGACCCAGGGCGGGGCGTCGAGCAGGTCGCTGGCGACGACCCGGGGCGCGTACCGGCCGGCCAGGCGTCGCAGGGCGCGCTCCTCGGTGCTCAGGAAGCCTTGGAAATCACGGTCCGCCGTGACGACGACGACCTCCGCACCGCCTGGATCCCGGCCGAGGAACTTGCGGCACGGCCCTTCGTCGACGCCCCGCGCATGCACGGTGTAGGGCCCGATGCGCCAGGGGTCTCCCGATCGCAGCGGCCTCCAGACGCTTCCTATGCGCCGTTCCAGACTGCCGACGCCGAACCGCGCGGCCAGCCGGGGGCCGATGGCCGCGAAGGCCCGGGTCGAGGACGGGATGCGTTCCTTGCCCTCGGGGTGGGCGAGCCATGCGGGGAAGTCGGGCGAACGGCCCGCCAGTTGCTCCAGACGTGCGCTCACGGTCCTGCCGGTCTCCACGACGTCGGCCAGTGGTACCGCGTTGAGCAGGACGTCTCCGATGTCGCTGTCGAAGTCGAAGAGTTGGTGCTGCGGCGGCAGACACTCGCCCGGCGGCACGGGAAGCGGGCGCAGCAGCCCGCCCAGGAACACCTCGGCCAGATGAGGGGTGTCCGCCCAGGGGATGGCCGCCTGCACCAGCCGCATCACCGGCAGGGACAAAGGGGCGACCCCGGCCAGATGAGCTGCGAGCCGGTACGCCTCCGGAGTGGCCGCGGCGTGGAAGCGGCGCAGCCGGGGCAGTCCCGTGTCCGCGGGCTGGGGCCGCCGTGACCGGGGAGCGGCCAACAGGGGCAGGGTGGCGGATGCGGCCGGGGAGGCCACCAGCCGCACCCAGGCGGAGAGCGCGGCCGGTGCGGGTTCCAGCACCGGCACGGGGAGCCCGCGGAAGGACATGACGTCCGGCGGCAGCACGGGGTCGGTGACGACCCACTCGGCGTTGGCCGAGCCGCGTCGCCCGCTGGTCACCCGCCAGCGCTGGGCGCGCAGCGCCGAGCCGCCCCACATGCGGGGCGGCAGCGCGTGCAGGACAGCGGTCGGGCCGCACCGCGCCCAGTCGCTCAGCGTGCCGTGCATGCGGCCGTCGCGCCAGGCCCGGCCCACGCCGTCGCTGACGAGGAGGACCAGTGTCCGGCCCGTCGGGTCGGCGACCAGGTGCTTGGGCATCCGGTTCGCCTCGTCGGAGAAGGGCCGTCCGCGCAGGTACACCTCGTCGCCCCGGGTGTGCAGTCCGTAGGCGCGGATCATCCGGAAGGCGCCCGCACGGCGCAGCAGGGCGTGCAGTTCCGTGGCGAGGCGCTGCCACAGCAGCATGGACATGCCGTCGTCGACCACCAGGGCGAGGTCGAGCCAGCGTTCCGGAGCCGGCCGCAACACCACATCGGGCAGCCCTGTCTCCGCCAAGGCGTGCACGGTGGCCTCCTCGTCGACGTCGTAGCGCGAGGTGCTGGGACGGGACTGCTTCAGAGGCCTGAGGACGCGGCCCATGCGCAGTTCGTCGGCCAGGGCTTTGGCCTCGGGCACCCGCAGCGGGATCGCTCGTGTCTCGTCGGCCCGGGGTGTCACGGTCGGCTGCTGGGTTTGTGGTTCGGGGAAGGCGGTGGTGGGTTGTTCGGGATCCGTGCGTGACTTCGGCCGGGTGCCGCCGAACAGACCGGACCTGCGCCCGGGCGTCGTACGCGGCTTGCGCCCGTCGGGCCCGGCCGGGGTGCGCGGCGCGACGCCGGTACGGGGGGTGGCGTCCCGCTGCAGGGTCCGGGCGTCGGAGGAGCCGGTCAGCCGCCGTGCCAGCCACAGGGCGTCGAGCAGTTCCTCCTGGGAGAGCCCGACCCCGCAGTCGGCGAGCACGTCCAGCGCGAGCCGGAGCCCGGACCCCCCGCTGTCCCCAGGCACTCAGATCGTCCCGCCAAGCCGGTGCAGTACGGCCTCCAGTAGTCCGTCGGCGTCCAGGTCGACCCCGCCGATGCGCAGGAACACCGCGTTGAGCAGCTGGTCCGTGGCGAGTTCGCTGCGCTGGCGCCGACGCAGGAAGTCGTCGAGCAGATCATCGACGTCCGCTGTCGCCGCCTCGCCCAGGTGGGCCGCGACGATCTCGCGCAGGCGCTCGCTGCCGGGCGCCGGCAGGTCGAGCCGTACGCACCTGCGCAGGAACGCGGGCGGGAAGTCGCGCTCCCCGTTGCTGGTGATCACCACGACGGGGAACTCGTCGCACCTGACGCGCCCCCGGGTCACCCTGACCTCGGTGTCGGTGTCTGCCGACAGGACGTCCACGACGGACTGGTCCTCGGGCAGCCGGGCCAGTTCGGGAATCTCGTACTCGCCCTCCTCGAACACCGTCAGCAGGTCGTTGGGGAGGTCGACGTCGCCCTTGTCCAGTTCGTCGACGAGCAGGACACGCGGCCGGGGCCGGGGCACCAGCGCCGTCCCGAGCGGGCCGAGCCGGACGAAGGTGCCGATCGGTGGTTCCTCGCGTTCCTGGTCACGGGTCAGGGCGGTTTCGCGCAGCCGGCCCACGGCGTCGTAGCGGTAGAGGGCCTCGCTCACGGTCGAGCGGCTGTTGACGGGCCAGTGCAGGACCTCCCCGAGCCGGAGTTCGTGCGCGATGGCCCGCGCCAGGGAGGACTTGCCGGTGCCGGGCTGGCCGGTGACGAGCAGCGGGCGGCGCAGGTGCAGCGCGGCGTTGACGACGTCGGCGTGCCCGGGGGAGATGAGGTAGGGGGCTGTGCTCGAGCCCGACCGCGGGCGGTCGCCGAAGCGGCGCCAGGGCGGGGCGGGCGGAAGGTCGTCGATGCCTCGGGAAACGCCGTCTCCGCGGAAGAGGCGCCAGGATGCGTCGGATGTCATGCGAGTTCCTCCGAGGGGTCGCCGAGGTAGAGGTCTTCGGGCAGGGGGCCGTTGTCGTCGGACCAGGCGAGCACGGGCCGACCGACGTACTCGGCCGGTCTGGTCCAGATGTCTCTGCGGTACTCGCGCACTGCTTCGGGCAGCATCGTGGGGGGAATACCGGCGAGCCGGCTCTCGGCGTGCGCCCAGCCTTGCTCGCCCCGCCCGAACAGCACCACGGGCAGGCCCGCCGCCAGGCAGTACTGCACGACGACCTCGCGGAAGGCGGGTTCGACCTCGCCCACGATGGCGCCCACGGCGTCCATCTCGCCCGCGAATCGGCCGTAGACCTCGTCGAGACTGCTCACCGACGCCTCGATCCGCACCAGGGCCCCGCGCCCCAGGCGCTTCTTCCGCTCCCGGAGGAACTCCGCGTCGCTGCCCTGCTCGACCAGCTCCGGGCAAGTGAACACGACGGGGTATTCCACACCCAGGGTCCGGTGGGTGTTCAGCGGGCCCGGGGTCTTCCACCAGTGAGGGTTCAGGTCCAGGTCCGCACGGTCCAGGAGCAGTTCGACGACGGGCCGCATGCCGGTCCGCCACAGCAGGGAGGCGGCGGTGAAGATCTTCGCGGCCGTCCCGGCGATGTCCCGGGCCTGCTCTTCGTCGACTCGGACGCGCTGCCATTCGGTCGTCTCGCGTCGCCACATCCGCAGGGTGAACCGGCTGGTGTCTCCCTCACCGTCGGCCCGCCTCAGACGCACCAGAAGGCGCGGCGCGTGGCGCTTCGATGCCCGCAGCGAGCACGCCAGCTCCCTCGCCAGTGCCAGCCGCTCCCCGAGCGCCGCCTGGGATCCCTGGGTGCGCGCGACGACCTTGGTGCACCAGCTGACCAGTTCCGCCGCACAGTCGTCGGCTGTCACGGCGGCGACGTGGAGGACGAGGCAGACCAGGGCGGGCAGCAGTGGGCTGCGGGGCCGCTCGGTCGCGGGGGCGCGGCGGCTGCGCTCCAAATGGTCGAGCAGCGCTTCCAGAGGGCCGGCGGCGGAGTCAGGCTCCAGCCAGGCCTCGTCGGTGAGCAGAGTGACGGGGAGGTCGACGTCGGGCAGTGCGTCGTGGACGAGCGCGGGGACGGTGGCGATGATCTGGTGCGGCAGCGACTCCAGCAGCTTGGTCAGACGCTTCCGCTCGGCGTGGGTGAGCAGCGTGCAGTGCGGGATCCGCGCACCCACGTCCAGGAGTTCCACCACGGCGCCGGGTTTGGCCGTGGACAGCACACGGGTGAGCTCGGCCAGGGCACGGGGGTAGGTGAGCAGGACGCGCGCGAACTCCTCCACGGACGGAACGGAGCGGTCGCGCGGGTGGGTCAGGCCGCACTTCTTGGCCACCTCGCGGCCGCACCTGGCCAGCTCCTTGGTGCTGTCCACCTTCCGGTTCAGGATGTCCGCGAGGTCGAAGGCCTCGCTCGAGGTATCGGGCTCGTCCGTGTCGTGCGGGGTGTCGAGCAGATGCGCGGCACCCGCCGCGGCGAGTTCCTCGCCGACGCGCTGGGTGGGCAGGCACCAGCTGCGACGGCGGACCTCGTCGGGGTGGTGGGCCTGCGCCTCGTCGCCCTTCACCTTGGCCACGACCATGCCGACGACTGCCCGGTCCTCGTCACACCAGATCGGGCCGCCGCTGTAGCCGTGCTGGATGGTCGCTCCGTTCTCGCTCCCGTCCACGACAGCGAAGGCGAGTTCCGGGTCGACCGCCACCACCTTGCTCCGGGCCAGGGAGAACTCCGCCCGCCCCGCCGGATGCCAGGCGCACACGGCCAGCCCCTCGGTGAGCGGTCGCCACAGGGGCGGTACGAGGTTCGGTGGTAAGCCGTGCGGAAGTTCGAGCACGGCAAGGTCGCCCTTCCAGTACAGCTTCGTCCGTTCGCGTACCGGTATCCAGACCATGATCCGGGCGTCCTGCCAGTGACCGCCGACGCGCACGCGCAGCACGGTCTCCTTGCCGGGGTGGGTCGCGTCGTACTTGTTCGTCCGGCCCAAGGCCAGGTTGACGACGTGCGCGGCGGTCAGGACACGGCTGCCGGGCAGCAGGACGCCGGCGCCGACGCTGTTCCTCTCCCCGGAATGCGGGAACACGGACACGGTCGCCGGGCGGGACGGGCCCGGCGGGGAGAACCACGGCAAGGTGGCGCCCTAGACGCCGGGGTCCGGGACGGGCCGCCACGTCGCCGAGACCTTCACGCTGCTCGCGCTGTTGACGCCCACGATGCCGAGTTTCAGGTCCTGCCCGAGTTGCAGGCCGAACTCGACGCTGAACTCCTGGGGCGGTTCGTCCACCGAGGTGACGGTGGCGTGGACCTCCCGCAGCAGCGGGCCGAGCGGGCTGAGCACACCGCGCACGGTCCCGCCGACCAAAACGCGTGCGGCATCACGCAGTCGGCCGACCGGCTCCGAACCCTGGATGCCGTCCGGCAGTTCCTCGTACTCCTCGTCCTCCCCGTACTTCCCCGGGTCGGACTCCTGGCCCTCGGCCTGCGGTCCCCCGACCGGCGACAGCTCCAGGCGTATCACCGTGCTGTCGTCCAGCAACAACTCCGCGTACTGAGTCATGGGTCACAGTGTGCCCACCGCGGGCGGGTCAGGATGCCGGTTTCGACGAGCCTGACCAGTGTTCGAATTGCGCGGACGGCGGCTCCGACGCTCTCGCCGGCCCCGCGTTCGCCGCGAGCAGCAGTGTCGCGACGGCGACGACGGCCGCGGTGAGACCTCTGGCGTAGCGCTCGGCGGTGCGTGTGCGTTCGAGCACGGCGACCTCGCAACTGGGGCGGTGGCTACGGCGGCAGCGTATTAAGCGTGTACGACAATTCGGCTTAACACTCCGTTTAACCTAGGGGCTGTTCACGGCGAACGGCAAGAGGGGCAGGGGGAGTTGGCGTGGGGGAGCGTGACGATCCGGGGACGATCGGGCGTCGGGTGCAGCGGTTGCGTGTCGAACGCGGACTGACGCAGCGGCAATTGGCGGAACCCGTGTACACACCGGCCTATGTCTCCACCCTGGAGTCGGGCCGGGTGCGGCCCTCCGACGACGCTCTGCGGCATCTCGCCGAGCGGCTCGGCGTCGCCTTCGACGAGCTCGCCACCGGGCGTTCGGCGCGGCTCGTGACCGAGCTGCGGCTGCGGCTGACCGAGGCCCAGCGCACCTTCGCCGTCGGCGAGGCCGAGCCGGCGGCGGAGCAGTACGCCGAGCTGCTCGTCGAGGCGGAGACGCACGGGCTGGCCGCGGAACAGGCCGCCGCGCTGCTGGGGCTCGGCGAGTGCGCCCTGGAGACCGGCGAGCTGGTGGCGGGCCGGCAGTACTTCGAGCGGGCCGAGACCTGTCTGGCCAGGGCACCGCTGCCCGCCCGGGTCCCGGCCCTGCGCGGCCGGGCCGTGGCGCACTATCTCGCCGGGGAGCTCCGGTACGCCGTCTATCTGCTGGAGTCCGCTCTCGATGAGCTGAACCGTGGTGGCCTGCACGACCCGGACGCCCTGCTGTTGCTCTACGCCAGCGTCATCGGGCCGTACATGGACATGGGCGCGCATGCCCGCGCCGCCCAGGCCGCCGAGTTCGCCCTGGCCCTCGCCCCGCAGTCCGGCGATCCGGCCCTGGTCGCCCGTATGCACCGGTCCGTCGCCCGCACCCTGGTCGCCGAGGGTCGGCTCGCCGAGGCCGACGCCTCGCTGGCCAAGGCCGCCGAGCTGTACCGCGGCCTGCAGATCCGCACCGAACTGGCCAACTGCCACTGGATGCGCGGCTATGTGTATGCCCAGGACGGGCAACTCGAGCGCGCGGAGAGTGAGTTGAGGGAGGCCCTCGGCATGCTGTCGGCCAAGCGCGCCGCCCTCTACAGCAGCCAGGTCGCCGTCGAGCTGGCCGATGTGCTCCACCGGCGCGGCAAGTCCGACGAGGCGGCGGCCCTGCTGCACGGGGTGCTCGACGACCTGTCCTCCGAGCGCGGCGCCGTCCACTCCGCCGCCGCGCACCGCCTCCTCGGCATCATCGCCGAGGACGCCCGCCGCACCGAGGACGCCGAGGAGCACTACGTCCGCGCCCTGAGCCTGCTGGAGCGGGCGGGCGCGGCCGGTGACCTGGCCGACCTGTGCCGGCTGCTGGGCGATCTGCTGCGGCGGACCGGGCGGGTGGAGGCCGCCCTCGACGCCTATCGGACCGGGCTCGGACACCGTACGGCCCCTGGCACGACCACCCTCGGTCCCGCGCCCGCACAGCCTCCGCTGTGAGGAGAGCGCCCCGCAGTGAAGGCAGCTCGACTCCTCGGCATCAAGCAAGCGTTCCATGGCCTGTCAGTACGTATGCCCGGACAAGGACCTCGTCGCGGCAACGGCTGCTCCGGACACGAGACGATGCCCGCGAGGTGTTACTCCAGCGCGTGCGGGGGACACCCCTACGCCGGTCGGTGCCCACTCGCCGATAGCTTTGCCTTGCTCATGCTTTCCCCCCACCTCGTCAGGAGCTCAGAGTGATCCGCCCTGCCCGGCGCGCAACGGCCGTGCTTATGTTGTCCGTTGCCCTATTGCTGACCTCCTGCGGCTCGGGGGGAGGCGACGAGTCGTCCTCGGGCAAGATCGATGGCGCGGATTCCGGCAACGGGTCGGCTCCGGCCGGCCCCACGGCTTCGGCATCGCCGAGTGACGCCGACCGGCCCGAGATCAAGCTCTCCAAGGAGTTCCAAGCGAACTTCGAGAACTGGACCAACAGCGATCCCAAGCTCCAGGCGATCCTCGACGACGGTCGCGAGCAGTTGAGGGCGAAGTACGCTGCCGTCATCGAGGCGAACCCGGATTCCGAAGCGGTCGCCTTCTACAGCTCAGAAGCCACATTGACGACTGCGCGCAAGTGGATCAAGCAGTTCGTCGACGACAACGACAACATCATCGGTGAAGTCAGGGTCTTCGACTCCCAAGTCAAGATCAACGACACAGGGTCGGGGGCGCTCTTCTACTGTGTCGACGAGCGCAAGGCGTCCACCAAGAACCGCGAGACCGGCAAGGTCGCCAAGACACCGGACAAGCCTGAGTCAGTACTGCAGTACCGCACCAGGCTGGACAAGACCTCCGAAGGGGTATGGCAGACCACGTCGGTGACCGTGGTTCCGGGGGGATGCAGTTGATGCCCTTCGCGAGGAAGGCGGGCATTCTCCTCGCCGCCTCGGCCTGCAGTCTCGTCCTGTCGTCCACGGCGGCATACGCGATTGGCGAAGACAACTTCGAGTCGCCCTCGTCGGGCACATCCGCCGGAGCTGCCGGTGACACGCTCACCGCCGCGGCCAGCACCACGAGCATCAAGGTCACCCAAGCCGGCGGTGGTGGCTCGGGCAAGTCGCCACGGGCACTGGCTCCTGTGGACCCCAACTGGGAGCCCCCTCCCTGCTGGTACGAGCCGGTGGCCACGCCCCGCCAGCTGAAGAGCGCCGTGGCCGACTTCAAGAAGGGCGGGGACGTGACGTCCACGGGCGTGCCGGTCACCCCGACGCTCAGCTGGGGCGAGGAGCTGATGGTCGACCACTACGAGAAGGGCAAGCCCCAGTTCAAGAGCGGTGAGGGCTACAAGAACTACAACCTCGGCAAGGACGGCTACTTCTGGCGTGGCGTCATCAACAAGAACAGGGAAGGTGACGTCGACACGCTCGACTGCGAGCGCACTCTGTTCTGGCAGGACGCCGGGTCTCTTCCCGACGAGGACCAGGCCCCCACGCCCGACATCCTCTCCGCCTATGCCTACGACAAGATCAAGGTCCCGGAGACCGAGGTCACGGTGAAGCCGACGGCCAAGTCCACGGTGAACCTGCCTACCTGGGTATGGCTGGACAAGGCCACGTTCAAGGAGGTCAAGGTCCGCGCCGAGTTGGAGGCGGCGGGCGTGTGGGCGGAGACGACCGCCAAGCCCGTCGCGCTGCACTTGGAGCCCGGCACCGACGACGCCGAAACCTACCCGGCCTCCGGCGACTGCGAGATCAACGACGACGGATCGATCGGCACCCCGTACACGACAGGCGACGCCGACAGGACTCCCCCGTGCGGCATCCGGTATCTACGCGCCTCGGCCGGCACGCCGTACCAGCTCAAGGCGTCGGTCACCTGGCAGATCTCGTGGGAGGGCTCCGGCGGTGCGAGGGGTGACCTGCCGAACGGCACCTTCGAGACCGCCAAGGAAATGACGGTGCAGGAGATCCAGTCGATCAACCGGTGACACGCAGGTATGGCTCGCAGGGCTTGAGCCAGTAATTCCTGGAACTGCCACACCTCGAACGTTCGCCTGCGCATACGGTCAGTTTGTTGACGCGGATGCGTAGGTGACGGGGGTTGCGGTATGGCGGGGCACAGGCCGGCGGACTGGCATGTCCTGGATCTGGACAAGGATCCGACCCCTGGTGATCCGCAGCGGGTGCGTTCGCTTGCGAAGCAGTTGCACGACTTCGCCGATGATGTCTCCGATGCGCTGCGTCTGGTCAAGGGCATGGCGGGGGAGGGCACGCTTCTGGAGTGGGCGGGCAAGTCTGCGGATGTCTTCAAGGAGGACTTCGCGGATGTCCCGAAGAACCTGAAGAAGCTGAAGAAGTCGTATGAGATGTGCGGTGACGCGCTCTCCGATTTCTGGCCGAAGCTGGAGCGTGCCCAGTCCCTGGCGGACAAGGCCCTGGTCAAGGGCCGTGAGGCGCGTGACAGCCTCTCTTCGGCCCAGTCGAAGCTGACCTCGGCCGACTCGTGGGTGACGCGGGCGGGCAAGGAGGCGGACAAGTACAAGGACGACCCGACCGGCAGCAAGTCGGACGCGGACAAGCCGGACGAGGCGAAGGTCCGTGCCGCGACGCGGGATGTGCAGCACGCCGAGTCGGCTCAGTCGAAGGCGCAGTCGGATGTCTCGGACGCGCAGGATGCTCTTGCCGCGGCGAAGAAGATGGCCGCGGACGCGCGCACGATGCGCGATGAGGCGGCCCGCGAGGCGAAGTCGAAGATCGACGAGGCCTCCGACGC
>NZ_JBHUQX010000183.1:0-17640 GCF_042674225.1 Streptomyces sp. NPDC056948 | reverse complement strand
CGGCCTGGTCCTTCGCTTCGACGCGGCCCTTGGCGTTCTCCCCGCGGAGTGTCTTGTTCTCCTTCCGGAGGCGAGCCAGTTCGGCGGCCGGCTCCTCTGCCGCTGTCTTCTTGGCGGGCGCCTTGGGCTTCGGCTTGTCGTCCTTGCCACTGTCGGCGCTGTCGTCGTCCGTCGTGGTGTCGTCGTCGCCGGCCCCGCCGGCATCGTCGTCTTCCGCGTCGTCCGTGTCGCCGTCATCGCTGTCGCCGCTGTCGGATCCGGAGTCGTCTCCGTCCCCGCCGTCGGCGTACAGCCACGGGTCGAAAGGGCCAGTGGCGTAGGGGTGTGCCCAGCCGGAGCCTGCCAGCCGGGGAAGGGTTCGCCTCTGCATGTCGTGCACTCCCGGTGCGCGTAGGGGATGCCCCGGTCCCGCCGGGGCTGAACTGCTGCCGGGCGCGCCTGGCGCCCGGACGTCGAAGGCCCGAGTCCGGGCATGAAAAAGGCCCGCGCGAGGCGGGCCTGGAGGACGCGGCTGGGATCAGTCGGCGCCGGGGAACTGGCGGGTCTTCGAGTATCCGCGTACCCACGCAGAACGGCGGAGGTCACCAGCGGGATACGGGCAAGACGTCACGGAGACGCCTTCACGGCCGGCCTCGGCACCCTCGTCTAGGGCCCTGACCAAAGCCTCACGCTCGCCCACAGTTGCCCCCGGGTCAGAGTCGGTTCTGCTGGTCGCTGGCTGCCTTGCGGGCCGTCTGCGCGGCGCTGCTGGCTTCGCCCGTGACCATCTCCGTGTACTCCGCCAGCGTAGTGCGCGGGTGATCCGCCCACCACCGTTTCAGCTCTTCCGACGCGCGGGCGTAGGCAACGTGTGACGGACCCGTGAACAACGAGGTGGGGTCGATGCCCTCGGCCTGCGCCTTGCGGCTGAGGAGGCGCCCGTTCGTCGCCTCATCTGCGGCAAGGAGCTGCGAGAAGACATGCTCGCGGTACATCTCGCGTACCTGCTCACGCGTATACGCCCCGCGTGCCGCCTGCTGCTCGGCCTCCCGTTCCGCGAGCCACCGCTCCGTGGCCGTCATCCCGGCGTACGGGTCGGGCAACTCGTCGGCCAGGCGCGCCCAGTCGTCGACCGCACTCAGCGGGCCGAGAGCCTCGTCCAGCGCGGCCCGATCCGCGAGCTGTCCCGCGACCGTGTGCGCCCCTGCCGCGATAGGCAGCGGCTCCGGGGGGTACCGGAGGTCGAGCTCCGCCGCGATCCGCGCGGCCTGGTCGGCGTCTGCGTACCGCATCGCCCAGCCGAGGATCTCGTCCCCGACCACCGACAGGTCCGCGGCCAACTGCCCGCCGGGGAACACCGTGGCCAGCAGCTGGCGCCGGTCGGCCTCGGCCGCGATGCGTGCCAGGTCGTCGCTGGTGGCCTGCGCGGCACGCATGCCGAGCTGCTCGTCCGACATGCCCACGAGCGTCCGGTCAATGCCGGGCAAGCCCGCGTCCAGGTCCCGACGATCCAACTCCGCGGCGATCCGCAGAGCATCGGCCGGCGGCACGTCCCGCAGGACACGCCCCAGCTCGTCGTCGGAGAAGCCGGTTAGGTCGTCCGTGAGCTGCCCGCCCGGGCGCACCCGGCCCATGAGGGCCGCCTGGTCCCGGCGGTCGGCCTCCGCCTCGACTCGGGCGAAGTCCCGCGCGTCGAGGGCGCCCGAGCGCATCGCTGCGCCGAGCTGCTCGTCGGTCATCTCCGCCGGGGTGCGTGCGTCTCCCGCCCGGATCCGTGCTGCCTCGACAGCGTCCTGCGGCGGCCGCGGCGTGGTGGGCAGGTTGCTCGCCCCGGGCTGCTCCCTGTACCGCTTCCGCATGAGTTCCGGGTGCGCGCCCAGGTGTTCGCGCATCTGCCCCTGCCACGTGCGCACGCGCGCATTCGCCGCGCGCTTCGCAGCAGGGTCAACCGCGCTCGCAGCACGGAGCTTGTACTTGCGGATGTTCCGCTCGATCGCCCGCTGCCGCTGCGTGGCCGCGTACCCGTCCGGGTCCTTTGCTGCTTTCGCGGGCGGCCGCGTCATGCCGGGCAGGTACGCCGAGGTCGTGTGCCTGCAGTTCGGGTGCTGGAGCCCTGCGCGCCGCGCTTCGTCGAGGGTGCCGGCCACCTCCACCCTGACCATGAGGTCGTCCTCGGTGGCATGCTCCACCTCCACCGTGCGGCGACCGTCCGGCCCGGACAGCGCCAGCACCTTCCCCTCCCAGGGTCGACACTGCGGGCATTCGTGGGGCGCCTCCGACACCATGACCAGCTCGACGCCGGCCGCTGACAGCTGATCGGCGTGGGCTTCGACAGCGGCCCGGCCGAGGGCGGTCCGTGTCGCCATCTCCGCGTAGGTCGTCATCGACCAACTACGGCCTGCGCGGTCGACGAATGAGGCGACGCCGCGCTCGGTGAAGCGTGCGACGGCGGTCTGGGTGGCCTGCCTGCGTGTCTCCACACCCGCCAGCGGCGTGGCCGCGGCCTGGGCGAGGACGTTGCGATAGACGTCCTCAACGCCCCGCAGGATCCCCCGGTGGGACTCCGTGACCACGCTGATCGTCTCCATCGCGAGCCGATCGACCCGCCGGGTGCCAGGGGTCTGCTCGGCGATCCGGGCGGCCGTCTCGTCATCAAGAGCGCCCAGCTCGACCAGCCCCGCCCTGGCCCCGACGTTGTACGCCTCGGCGACCGCGTCGTGCACCTCCAGCGACGTCGACCGGCCGAGCTCGTCAACCACGCTCTGCGCGCCGCGGCGCAGCGCCTGAATGTCGGCGAGCTTGGCCTCCATCCACTGCGGAGCGTCGATCCCGTCCGCCAGGCGGCGAGCCACCAGCGCCAGAAGCCGCTCCTCGGCGTCGGAGTACAGATCCCGAACCCCCGTGGACAAGTCCTCGGCCATCCACGGGGAGACCGGCATCGCGCACCCCCTACAACACGTCACCTAGCTGCATGGGGTCCGGCACGGCCATGCCCGTCTCGGCAAGGATCCGGTCGGCCTCGGCCCGGACCAGGGTGTCGTCCCACTCCGGGTGGACCATGCGCACCTTCGTCTCGACGGATGCCGCCGTCGCCCGGGTGAGCATCTCCACCGTGGTCGCGAGCTGGAGCGGGTCCTCCTGCACGGAGTCCTCGAACTCGACGGTCGGACGCTGCGGCTGGATGCTCCCGCCGAAGACCTGCTTGTCGACCGCGAGGAGCGCCTCGACTGCGTGCGCGAGCGCCGGCCGCCACCGAAGGATCTTCCGGCCGCGGGTCGTCATCGACAGCCGCTCCTTCGACACAACCTCTGTGGCGGTCACGGCGACATCGCCGCCGAGCCCGAAGGTCTGCCCGGAGTAGCCAGCCGAACGCAGGATCTGGTCGATCAGATTCGCAGCGGCGTCGAGGTGCTGCTGCACACGGATCTCGAACTGCGCCACGGTGAGCTGCTTGCCGGAGTCCGGTCCGGTCAGCATGTCGATACCGGCGAACGCCTCTTGGTCGGGGTTCCAGGTGGCCCCGCGCCCGGGCCCGTTGCCATGGAGGTAGGCGCGGGGGACGACGATGCGGCCCTTGCCGAGACGGATGTCCCGCATCAGCGACGAGTAGGTCTCGTCGAGTTGGTCCATCAGCGTCTCGACGCCGTCGAGGTCGCTGCGGCCGAGGTCCTTGAGGGCCTGGTCGCCTCGCCAGCGGCGGGAGAGCTGGTTCGGGACGTGCGCGACGTCCAGCTGCTTGTAACCAGTCTCGACGAACGACTCATCGTTGACGATCGTCGCGTACCCCTCGGTCGCCGGGTGGTCTTGCAGAGGAACCGCGCGGCCGAGCTTGCCGGCCGTGCCCTGGTACAGGCCGTGCAGGATGCGGCCTGGCTCGTGGCGCTCCAGGTGCCGCCAGACCTGCCCGTCTTCCTCGAGGACGATCCGCCAGAACGTCACCGCCCGGAGCCGACTCCACACGAATTCCGGTACGGCCCGGTCGGCGTGGACGGCGTCGAGCCATGGGCGGTCGGAGAGGGTCTTGTCGTAGACGGGCCGCAGGTAGACGGAGCCGAGGGCGGATCCGATCTCTGCTGCGGTCTGCAGGGTGGCGAGCATGCCGTCGTCGGTGAGCGCGTCGAGCCGCTTCGTTGTGGTGTCGCCTTCGACGGTGAACTTAGGCGGCTCGCTGAACAGCAGGTTCGCGCTGCCCGCGCAGATGTCGCTGGCGATCGGGACGTGCACCTTGGTGCGGCGCTCTCCCTCGCCGGTCGGTGTGCCCCACCACCAGCGGGCGATGCGGCCGCGCATGCCGCTGGCGAACTGGACCGGCTTGGGGTCGAGGCTGCCGACCGTGCCGCCGCCGTAGAGCGATTCGAGGCGGTCCGGGTCGCCGCCCCACCAGGTGTCCCAGGTGCGCATGGCTTCGAGGACGGGCTTGAGGTGGGGCGGGGGCCAGGGGACGTTACTCGTGGGCAGCGGCATCCGGCACCTCCTCACCCTCGTTCGTGGGGCCCTGCCGTAGGTCGACCTCGTGAGCGAGGATCTCCAGCCGGATGACCGGGCGGCAGCCGACTTCGGTCTCCACGGCTACGGCGCGCACACCTGGGATCCGGAGGCCGTCGAGTTCCACGGTGCCGCGTCCTGCTTCGTTGATTCGTACCTTCGCCAGCCGTACGGTCATCAGGCAGCCACCTCCAGAGCACTGCGGACGAGCGGACGCCACAGCGCCTCCGTGGTCACGACCGCATACCGGCCGCCATCGAGCGAGTGATCCGCCACCTTGATCGGCTTGTCCTTGCCGTCCTCGGTCGCCTTCGGATCCCAGGAGTAGCCCGGGGCCTCGCGGATGAAGCCCGCGCACCGGTCCGACACCGCGAGCTGCCCCTCGGCGAGGAGCGTCGCCATGAGGCTGATACCTCGGCTCACGTCGTTGTCCGCCGGGTGCGGGGTCACACCGTCGCGGTAGAGCTGGAGCCGCAGCGATGCCGCCGACGGGTCGACAACCCACCACTCCGGGACGGCCGGGCCGCCCGCGGGCAGGTGCTGCTGCTGCGCCCAGTCCCGCAGGCCGGCCGACAGCTGCCCGTCGGTGAGCCGCGCCGTGTCGTGCTTCGGGTCGTGCCGCCACTCGTCGACGAGGTAGAGGCGCCGGTCGTTGCCGACGCCGAGCAGCAGGCCTGCGGTGGCGTTCGTCGTGCCGTAGTCGACGCCGAGCGCCAGGAGCCGCTGCATCGCTGGAAGGCTCGCCCAGGGCACAACATGCCGGGACGGGTCCCACATGTCGAAGACGGCGCCTTCGGCAGCGACCCACTCGCCGAGGATGAACCGCCGGTACCACAGGCCGGTGTACGTGCGCCTGTACCGGTCCTTGACCGTGTCCGACAGGACTGGGTTGTCGTCGAGCTGGAAGTGCCAGACGCGCCAGTCCGGCAGCCGGCCGAGGCGGTCGAGGAAGCGGGTGCGCACCCAGTGGGCCGGGGAGTCGGGGTTGGTCGTGCAGAAGATCTGCGCACCCTCGACGGAGCAGCGCGCCATGAGCTGCTGGAAGAACTCCTCCGAGATGACGGTCAGTTCGTCCACGTAGGCGCCCGCGCAGGTGAGACCGCGCAGCACTTTCTCCGCCTTGGCGTCGGAGGCGCCGAGGACGTGGATCGTTCGGCCGAGGATCGTCGCTGTGGACGCGCCGTTGGTGTACTTCGTGAACTTCGCCATCGGGCCCATGAGCGCGGGGTCCATGAGCGGACCGAACACGTTGCGGTTCAGGGAGTCGCGGGTGCGGCCGACGACGACCAGCTCTCCGCCGCGGGGCGCGGTCGCCACGTACATCAGCCACCGCAGCAGACTCGATGCGGTCTTCCCGGACCGAATCGACCCTTCGGCGAGGTTGACGAACGCTGTGCTGTTGACGACGTAGTCGAGCTGCTTCAGCGACAGAGGAACAGGGAGATCACGAAGCATCGTCCCCCTCGTCTCCACGGGCAGACGGCTGCTGCTCGTTCCAGACCTGCTGGAGGCCGTTCATCATCTTGCCGAGCATCGAGCGGGCGTCGTCCTCGCCGGTCTCGGTCACGGGCGGAACGAGCCTCATGGACTTCTCCAGCGCGATGCCGGCCGCGGCCATCAAGTTCTTCTTGTCGATGGCCGGGGGTTCGTCGACGTCCTTGTCGCGGTAGGTGTTGTCCTTGCCGCCGAAGTTGTAGATCTTGCCGGGCTCCCACATCTGCTGGCTGAGCCGCATCGCGTCGAGGTGGAGGTCCATGGCCGTCTCGGTCCGCAGTGAGGCGAGCTGGGCGACGCGATGCTGGGTGGCTTCCTCCGTCATCGTGGTGTCGAAGACAAGGCCTTCCTCGGCGCAGATGAGGGAGACGGTGCGCTGCGCACGGCGGGTGAGGCGGGCGATCTCGTTGCGGCCCTTGCCCTCGCCGTGCAGGCGGATGATCTCGGCTCGCTCCTCGTCGGTGACGAGCCCGCCCTTGCTGACCTTGGGTCGCACCACGGGCCACCTCCTCCCGGCATGCGAAGGCCCGGCCGCGGGAACGGGGCGGCCGGGCCAGTCATGAAGTTCGTTCGGTCAGGCTTTCCAGCCGGCGTCGAGGCAGGCCTGGGCGAAGGCGTCGGCGCCGAGTTGCCACGCGCTGGGCGATCCTTCGGAGCCTCGGGCGAGCGCCTTCGCGTTGTCGGCGATGCCGTTGGTGATCGAGGACTGCGCCCATTTGTTGACCTTGTTCGCCAGGTCGACGCGGGCGTCGCGGGTCTGGGCGGCCTTGTAGTCCTGGGCGAAGTCGTCGCAGGCGAAGCGGGCTTCGGTGTCGAGCTTGGACGGGTCAGCCGGCTTGTCGCTGCTCTCGTTGCTGGAGCAGGCGGCGAGTGCGAGCGCGGTGATGGCTACGGCTGCGGCGGTGTACCGGAGTTGCATGTTCCCCCCTGGAACGACTGTTGCTGAGGGGGCATCATGCCTCACCCTGGGCGATCGTTTCCGGGCATGCCAGATCTGCGGCCCATCGTGAGGCATGATCGCGCGGAATGCAACTACTGCTGTAGTTCTCGCGGCGGGCGCTCCCAGCAGTAGTGCCAGCCCGCATCAGGGTGCGGGTCGGCGCCGTGCATCCGCAGCAGGTACGTGCCGCCGCTGATCTCCATCCGGCCGGCTGGTCGGCCGCGCTCGCCGGCCTGCACGGTCACCTCTTCGCCGTCGGCCGGGCCGCCCTCGACCCCAAGTCGCATGTCCATGTTTCCCCAACCGGCGGATCCGACTGGTGGTCACGCAAGAGCCCCGCCGCCCACGAGGGAACGGCGGGGCCGCGGATCTACTTGACGTTGCCCGCGAAGATCGCCGTTTCCGACTCAGCCGTCGGCGACAGCTCGACCTGCAAGTACTTCTCGCCCTTCGGCAGCTCGCAACCCGTCTTCGCCGACACTGACTTACCTGGGCGGAGATGCACCTGAGGCAGACCTTCCAGCCCGCGCTCGGAGTCGAAGACCTGCGCGCTCTCCCGCCCGTCGTCGCCGTACAGGCAGGTGAGGTAGCCGGATGACACGTCGACGGTCCGGTCGCCCGTGTTGCGGATCTTGACGGTGAACTTTACGAAGGGGGTGCTCTGTGGCGCCGCGTACGGACCGGTCACGCCCCGCATCCAGCCAGTCAACTCGACCTCAACACCGCCGTCCCAGCTCACTCCGTCCGTCAGCGACCAGATCTCTGGCCCGGTGTCCTCCGGGCTCGGCACGGGCTCAGCGGCTGCCGTGATGGTGTCGTCGGCCGGGGTGCTCGACTCGGCTGCGGTCGGGCTGTCGCCACCGTCGTCTCTGGAGTTGACGACGACGATGCCGGTGGCGACGATCGCGGCGATCACGGCAGCCGCCGACCCGATGATGACCGCGTTGGTGCGAGACTTCGCCGGCTTCGGCGGCTCGGGCGGGAGCGGCGGCGGAAAGTCCGGCTGCGGCGGCGTAGGTGTGCTCATGGTCCCCCCAGGTGATGTGTCGTCTGGTGCATGATGCGCCGCGTGAAGAGGCGGTGAAGGCGCTGTTCCTGACCTGTAACCCGAAGTCACTCGATGCGGGTACTGCCTCGAGTCCGCGGCGAGTGCTCCGGTCGGTAGATGTCGGGTAGATCAGCTGGTAGACGGCGGTAGATAGGCCGGTAGACGTGCAGGTCAGGCGGCGGTAGACGGCGCGGTAGACGTCTCCTGGGCGGCGGCCGGGGAAGGGGCTTCGAGGTCGCGCCGGCGTACCCCCCAGGTGGGGGTGCGGCCCACCTTCACGCCGCGGTGGACGGGGATGTCCAGGCGGGTCAGATGGACGCGCAGATCTGCCACCTTCCGGCCCTCCCACTGGCCGTGCTCCTGGAGGTGGGCGAGGACCGTGCGGAGGTGCACCCCGGAGCCGGTCCCCATGAGGTCGAGGAGCAGCTTCCGGAGCACCTCCACGTGAAGGGTGTGCGCGGCCTGCTCGGGGGATCGCTCAGCGGCCTCAGCGGGGGCCTCTCGGGATGCTCTCCAGGCGGCGCGGATCCACCACCCGGCGAGGAGCCACATCAGCCACGGCAGCGCGCGGACGATTGCCCACACCGCGTAGGCCAGGACCCCGAGCAGCAGGAGCCGGACCAGCGGCCCGAGAGCGGCCTTCCACCCGTCGAGGTCGTCACGGCGGCCGGCCCGCACCCATGCGGTAAGCGCCTCGGCGCGGCGCTCCCACACGGTGTACGAGCCACGGGCGAGACGGCCGGCGAGGCTGCTGCGGGCGGCCCACCAGGCGAGGCGACGCTTCATCACACTTCCCCTGTTTCGAGCAGGGTTCGGCCGTGGTCGCCGATGCTGTTCACCAGGTCCGGCCACCAGCCCAGCAACTCGGCGACGCCCGGCAGGAAACCGAGTACGGCGAAAGAAGCGACACCGCCGATGATCCGGCGCTTGTCCAGCTTCCCGGACGTCTTGTAGAGGAGGATCACGCCGAGCAGGATCAGGCAGACGACGATGCCGCCCTCCGGGGTGAGGGTGCCCATGCGGCCGGTCGGCATCGGTGCCGCGCCGGACGTGCCGGTCACCTTGGAGACGCCGGCATTGCCGCCGCTGGTGAAGATCCCGGCGACCCCGGCAGCGCCCCAGCCGAGCGCGCCGCCGATACAGATCGTGGCCAGGGAGCCGAGGCCTGCGCCGCTGGCGTACGGCAGCAGCGCCTTAGGGTCGCGGCCTCCCTTCCACCAGGGGCGGAGGTTGGCCCACAGGATGCCGAGTGCGACGGCGACGCCTGCGAGGGACAGTCCGACATTCATCGTGTGACTCCGGTGAGGAACTGGACCGGGTCGTACCAGCTGAGAGCGGCGAGCGACCCGACGAAGGTGGTGGCGAGGGCGAACAGGCGCAGCGGGCTGCCGCCTCGGCGGACGAGGACGGTGACGGTGAGGGCGAGCGGGGTGAGGCCGAGGCCGTAGCCCCAGCCGATGCCCCAGCTGTCGCGCCCCTCACCGACGGTGAAGTGCCAGATGGTGGCGGCCGAGTAGCCGACCCCGGGGATCGGCAGCACGGCGGCGGTGAGGCCGATGACGGCGTGCCAGGGGCGGACGTACCGGCCGAGCCACGCGCCGAGCCGCTCCCGCCGGGACGGATCCGGTTCCGGATCGGGATCCGGGCCGGTCAGGACAACCTCGTGGACGTGGCGAACTTCAACGATCCGGGGTTCCGGATCCGGCGGAAGCGGCACCGGAACGGCGGCTGCGGGCGGTGGCGGAGGAGGAGGCATGCGCCAGGGCGGCTCTTCGCCGGGCTCGGGCGCCCGCGCGGGGAGCGGGGCGCCGGCGGGGATGACGCGGGTGGGTGTGACGGGGCGGGGTGCGGGCTCGTGCATGGGTGGCTCCTGGTGGCCGAAGGGTCGGGCGCCGATGCGGCGCAGGTAGTGGCGGACGCGCAGCTCCTGACCGTCGGGCTCGGGCTGCGCGCCCATCAAGCGCCGCGCTTGAGGTCGCGGAGGTAGCGGTCGACGCTGTCCGGGGAGACGGGCCGACCAAGGCGCTTCGCGGCGTCCTGGAGGACCGCATCCCGGTCGCGGACTCCCTCGGTCCAAGCGATCCGGACCGCGTCCTTCGTGGTCAGACCCTTGCGGTCGACGGGCGCGCCGGACGGGTCCGGACGGTCCACGGATCCTCCGGACTGGTCCGGATCCGCGGATCCGCCGTCCGCGGCGAGGCTCCGCTGCTCCGCTTCGACCGTGGCTTCCCCGCGCTGGAGTTCACGCCGGATCGGGATCATGGCGAGCTGACCATCGACGGCGGCACGCCGCTTCGTGACCCACTGCTGGGTCCGGTCGTCGAGCGGGCGGGCGTGTACGCGCATGGCCATCGACCAGCCGCCCTTGGCGAGCCCGGACACGACCGCGCCGACCGCGCCGACGATCAGCTGATCGAAGACGTAGCCGTGCGCGAAGACCGCGGCCATGGACACGCCGAGCGACCACCGGCCCGCCCGCTTCGCTGCCTTGGCGCGTTCGGGGTCGTAGCGAAGGAGCCACTCGACGGCCATGCACAGAATCCATGAGGCGTCGAAGGCGACGGCCGCGGCGTAGGCGACCACGCTGATCGTGACGGCCGCGAGGAGGTCGCCGATGCTGGCGGTTGTCCAGACGAGGGACGCGGTAACGAGGACGATGGCGCCGAGGGTGACGGCGACGCGCACCAGCTGGTCCCAGTCACGGGGCGGTGCGGGGACCTCGATGGTCTGGCGGTCGAGAACGAGTTCGGTCTCGCCGTCGACGGTGTGGGGAACGAGGCGGGTCCGCTCGATGGTCTGAGTGCGGCGGGTCTTCACGGTGCTCCTCCAGGAGCGGGGGCCGGGCCCCGCGGGGGGGGGGCTTTCGCGGGGCCCGGCGGTCTCGGGTGGGTCAGTGGGTGGTCATCCAGACGACGGCGAACACGCCTGCTGCGATGGAGGCGGCGATGCCGAGGCCGTACCAGAACTGCTCTCCCATGGCGGGCTCCTTGTCAGCGGGCGGGCCGGTACCAGCGGCCTCGGCGGTCCTGCTGGCGGTCGTTGTCCTCCCACGCCTGGCCCTGGGCGGCGGCGCGGCGGGCGCCGGTGGTCTTGGCGCGGCGGAAGCGTCCGGCGTCACCGGTCACCGAGGTGCCGGCGGCCGGGTAGTCGCGGGTGGTCTGCGCGCGGCGAGAGAAGAGGCCCATCAGATGCCTCCGCCCTGGATGCCGGTGCCGTGGCAGGGGGTGCAGGTCTGCCAGGTCTGGATGGTCTTGCCGTCGTGGCTGGTGTCGACGGTGCGGCCCTTGGCACCGCCGCAGCTGGTGCAGGCGCGCGAGGTGGTCTGCTGCTCGCTCATCCGGTCACCCCTGCGGGGCGCGGCAGGGCACGGCAACGCTCGGCGTGACGCTGGGCCTCGTCGTGGGTGTAGCCCTCAGTGGCCGGGAGTTCGCTCTTGCCGAAGATGCAGCCGCTACAGCGGGCGCGGGTGCGCTGCCCGCTGCCGGTGACGTCGACGGTCGCGCCGACGAGGTTGACGAATCTCGCGGTCACGCCCTCGGGCCACGGCTCGGTGAAGAGGCTGACGGCGCTCATCACAGGCCCGTCGCGGCGCTGCGCAGCTGCTCGGCGTAGTCGTGGGCCTGGGTGCCGAGCGGGAGCGGGGGGAGCGAGGCGCGGGCGCGGGTGGAGGCGTCGTGGCGTACGGCCTCGGGGAGTGTGCCGCACACGGCGTCGGCCGCGGTCGTGAGGTCCCGTTCCAGCTGCCAGATGTTGATGGTCTGGGCGGTGAACCCGAGCAGCCTGGCCGTGACGGTGAGGATCTGCGCGGCGTAGCTGGGCTCGGTGAGGACGCTGGTGGTCGAGGGTTCGCGGGGCTCGATGGTCTGGGTACGGTGTCCCATCAGGGCCTGCCTTTTCGTGATGGTTGAGGTGGGCCTGGCCCCGACCCATGTGGAGCGGCAACTCCGGGTCGGGGCCGTTGTGCTTAGTAGCTCGGGCTACTTCCTGAGACTGTACGGGGCCCCGTACACTCAGGGCAAGCGGCCCGCCCGAAGAGAAGTGAGGCCGGGTGTGACCGAGGAGGCTCAGCGCGTGATCGACGCCATGAACGCCGTGGAGGCGATGACCGACCCGGAGCAGCGAGCGAAGGCGATCGGCGAGGTGATGGCCGACCAGGCCGAGCGCGGCAAGCGGTGGCGGGAGATGCGCCGGCAGGTCGTGCTGGAGATGCGGGCGCAGCAGCCACCGGTCTCGTACCGGAAGATCGCTGACGCGCTGGGGATCGGGCTGGCTACGGTGCAGGACATCGAGCGGGGTTACACGGGGTCGGGCAAGGACCGGCCCAGGGCGAAGCGGCAGTAGCCGCTCGCGTTGATGCCCCCGTCTCGCTGGTCGAGGCGGGGGCCTTCTTGTGTCCGGCCTAAGATCCCTGCACGTGGCACAAACCTTCGAAGAACTCGTGCAGATGCAGCGCACCGCCGATGAGGCACACACCGCCGTCGAGCAGCTCACGGATCAGCACGGTCCGCCGACCCAGACCGCCTGGACCGACGAGCAGCACGCTGCCTGGGGAACGGCGTGGCAGGCCTGGCTCGACGCCGCCCGCGATGTCCAAGCTGCCGTCACTGACCACGCCGCCGAGCAGGGCGCCCCGCGGAACCAGATCGAGGCGGACGTCAAGAAGGCAGCCCGGCACCCGGAACTCGCCGGCTGACCTACGCCTCCGGCCAGCTCGCGATTACCCGCTCACCGTCGCTGTCGCCACGCTCGGTCAGGACGATCTGGGCGCCCTCGATGCAGCCCCACGATCCGATCCATGACCGGTACTGGTGCTCGGCCGTGGACTGCTTGCCCCACCAGCCGTGCATCATCGCCCGCCCGCCCGCCATCACGGTGAGGTGGAACCGCTCGTCGTCCACGTCACTCACCTTCCCTCCCGCCCTCGTCGGTGTAGGTGCGCAGCGGCAGCCGTGTCTCGGCTGCGACCTCGCGCAGCTCCTCGAGGAAACGGGCCGGCGGCATGCGCAGCGTCGGTGGCGTTGCGAGGAAGCACTCCCGGCAGCGGTCGAACCAGCGGGCCCCGTGGTCCGGGTCATGGACCACACCGCTGGTGCGGGACGGCTGGCCGCATGCGGAGCAGGGCGGTTCCTGCTGCATTCGCGCCCAGGTCTCGGTGAAGCGGGGCGACGGTGGGGCAGGGGTGAGGGAGGCCGGGTCGACGGCGAGCTTGCTCGCCGCCTCCTCGTGGTTCATGCCTGCTCCTGGGGGTGGGTGTGCTGGGTGGCGCCCCCGATCATAGAATCGAACGCATGAACGATCCAGAGTCGTCGCGACTCGCGCTGCTCCGCTTCCTGGAGCGCGTCCAGGAGCGCGACCTGGACCGCACCCGCAGATGGATCGCCGACGAGGAACGCCGCGAGGCTGAGCGGCTGCGCGGCGTCGAGCGACGCCCGCCCGCCCCGGAGTGGCTGATCGAGCGCGGCCTGGACCGCAACAACATCGTCGCCGTACACACCGGCGAGTGCTGGGACCCGGGCAAGCGGGTGAAGCCCGCGACCAGGGCGCAGGCACTGGAGGCCCTACGCCATCAGGTACCGGCGTGCTCGAAGTGCAGGCCGGACACGGCCCTCGGTATCGAGGTCTAGGCGCTGCGCGGCCGGCGCCCGGAAGTCTTCTTGGCCGCGGCCTTCTGCGTGGTCTTTTTCGCGGCGGTCTTCTTGGCCGGCTGCTTCTTCGCGGTCTTCTTCTTCGGTATCTCGTGCACGTCGGCGTCCTCGCCGCGCGAGGCCCTGGCCTTCTTCACGGACTCGTTCAGGGCGGCCATCAGGTCCACCAGCTCGCCCGGCTTCTCCTCGGGCTCCGGCATGGTGGGCGGCTCGCGGTGCTCGCGCTTGGCCTCGATGATCTGCTCGACGGCCTCGGTGTACGCGTCGTGAAACTCGTCGCCTTCGAGCTCGTCGCGGGTCATGCTGTCCATCAGCGCGAGGGCGCCGTCGATCTCCTCGCCGGTCAGCTCGACCGGCGGCGGCAGCAGCTCCTCGGGGGAGCGGATCTCGTCGGGCCAGCGCATGGCGTGCAGCACGATCACGTCGTCCCGCACCCGCAGGAGGCCGAGGCGCTCGCGGCCGGACCAGGCGTACTTCGCGACGGCCACCTTCGACGACCTGGCCAAGGCCATGCGCAGGAGCTTGTACGGCTTGGCCGCGACCTGCCCGGACGGCTGAAGGTAGTACCCCTCACCGATCCGGATCGGATCCACGGACTCCAGCGGCACGAACGCCTCAATCTCGATCGCCTTCGCCGTCGGCAGCGGCAGGTCGCGCAGTTCCTCGTCGCTGATCGGGATGACCTGGTCCTTGGTGAGCTGGTAGCCCTTGCCGATCTCGTCGTTGCGGACCTCGCGGTCCTCGACCTCGCAGTACTTGCGGACGCGGACCCGGCCCATGTCTTCCAGGTGGTACTGGTGGAAGCGGATCGAGTGGTCCTCGACGGCCGACTGGACGTTGATCGGCACGGTGACGAGACCGAAGCTGATGGCACCTGACCACACGGTTCGGGGCATGGTGGACCTCCGCAGTAGCCCCGAGCAGCACCAGCCTACGAGCGGCACACGCGCCCCGCATGCGGACACTCGGCCCGGGCCGCACGCTGGTGCCATGGCCGGTGCACAGCCCATCGTCGTCTATCCGCCCGACGAGGACGGCGGCCGGCGGGTGCGCATCGATGACGCGATCGTCGGCCGGGCGTTCTCCGTGCAGGACGTCGCCCGCTTCATGCAGGAGGCCGGGTTGCAGGAGTTCGACGAGATGGACGTGGTCCGGACCGGCCTGATCGAGTGGCGGGGAGGCGGGCCGGAGGTCTGGAATCACTGACCGCCGCCCTGTCAGCCGCCGTCGAGCGGGGCCTCGTCAAGCTTCCCGTACGAGTCGAGCGCCCAACGCGCACCGCTGTCATCGGTGAAGTAAAGGGTCGGACGACTGTTATGTGTCGTCGCCGCCGACCACTGCTGAGATAGGAACCGGGCCCCCCTGCCCGGGCCGAGGAGATGGACAGGCCGCATCATCCGCTCCGTGGGCGCCCTCTGACCGCCCCAAACCGGATTCCACTCCCACACCTCAGACGCCAGGTAGGCCGTACCGAAGCGCACGTCTACCTGATGCACAGGGGCGTCGCTGTCGTTGATCACTGTCACAACCCAGTGGTCATCCTCGCTGGCATTACCCTCACTATCCGGCGTGGTCCAGGCAGTGTGGTGCGCCATCCTAATCCGTCGTGCCTGCGCCCACTGCCGGTCCTCAGCTGCGGCGCGCAGCTCGGCGCGTTCCAGCTCCAGGTTCTGCTGCTGCTCGCCCATGAACCGCGTCTGCTCGGCAATGAACTCCTGCTGCTCGCCGATCTGCTGCCGCTGGCTCGTGATCGTCTGATAGGCGAACCATGCCGCGCCGATTGCGCCGCCCGCGCCGATCCATGTCGGCACATCCCCGAGCCACTCCGGCACGCTCACGCTTGCGCTCCCCCCGCTCTGTTCACCGACACGGACGCATCCCCGGCGCACCGGGTTCCCGGGAGTGTGCCCGATCCGGGCTGATCGAGTGGCATGGCGGCAGGCCGGAAGTCTCGACGCAATGACGCTTCTCCCGTCCTTCCCGCGCCGCTACTGTCCCGCCTATGGATTGGGGAGATGTGCCCGCATGGGCGGCGTTTGCACTGTCCGCTGGCGCTCTATGGATCGCCTTCAAAGCGCGGGGAGATGGCAAGAAGTCAGCTGACGCGTCGGCCAAGTCGGCTGACGCCTCCGTTCGGTCGGCCGTGGCCGCGGAGGAAGCACTCACGCTGCAGAGGCGTGAAGCCGAGGAACGTCGAGCGGCAGAAGAGGAAGCAGCGCGCCCGAGGGCCGTGCTGACCCTTGAGCGGCCGGAGCAGCGGCGGTTCATTCTGCGCAACAGCGGCACGGCAGTCGCCGAGGGTGTGACGATCACCGAGGCAGGTGAGGAAGGCCAAGCCCGGGACCTTCCCGAAGGGGTGACTCTCCACCCAGGAGAAGGTCACCCCTTCTTCATCCTCACGGCAATGGGGCTGGAAACACCCACGCGCATCTACGTCACATGGGAGGGCCAAGAGGAGCCGGTGCCACTGGGAGTGCCGGGGTACTGACGGGCTTTATGCCGCGGCGCCTTGCTCGGTCCAGATGACCCCGCACCCGGTGCAGTGTGCGACCGGTGTCCGGCCCTCACCGCCGTGGACGTCGATGACCCCGCCACAGTGGTGCGGCTGTTCCAGTGTCCGCTTCTGCGAGGCGATGTCGAGGGCCCGCTCGATCCGATCGGCGGCGCCGGCCGCGACCGTGCCGATGCGCTGCTCCTCGACATCGGTGATGCGTCGGCAGGGCCCGGCCGCCCGCTCGACTCGGGCCAGTAGCCACAGCGCGGCGTGCGGCGCGGTCCGGCGGCCGGTGTACCTCCACCGCTTCGGGTCCCGCTGATCGGCGAGCGCCAGCTGGGTGCGGCGCTGCCGGTCCTCATGAGCGATGCGGGCCTCGCGGAGACTTCGGTAGGTCGAGCCGTTCACCTTACGGGCGGCCGGCATTGGGACCGGGGCGCGTTGGGCGGCGGCCGCGATGTCGTCGGCGCACTGGACGAGGGCGGCTTCGATGGCGCGCATCGTGTCGAGGATGTGCAGACGCACCGGGACGGGCCGGGTGCCGAGCTGGATCGGGTCGCGCTCGAGGGAGCGGAGGTGGGCGGCCTGGTGGGCTTCGTACTCCAGCTGCTCGACGTCAGCAGCGTCGAGGCGGGCGAGGTAGCCGCGGAGGCCGAGGCCGAAGGCGCCGATCTGGGTGGGCTGGCCGGCAGCGTCGTGCAAGTCCGTCCAGTGCAGGGCGATGGTGCGGAGGTGGGTGGCGGTGGTGGTCATCGTGGCTCCGTGGTGCTGGTGGGGCGGTACGGTGATCTCACCGGGGGGGCGTGCCTGGAGCTGGGGAGTTCGTGGGCGCGCCCCTTCGTCATGTTCAGTGGTGCCGCGAGGGCGGCCCGTACGGTGACTGCCAGGCGGGCCGGTCCGGGCACGGCCGCACGGGGTTGCCGTCCTGGTCGATGACCGTTGGTCGCCGGATCTCCTCGAAGCCGGTCATCAGGTAGTGCAACGCATCGCGGGCGTCGTGCCGTCTCCACTCCTCGTCGGTGACGTCGGGCCCGGTCGGGTGGAAATCCACGGAGGCGATGCCGGGCACCACTCGCCACTCGCCCTCCTCGTCGAGAATCTCCAGGCGTACGGTCACCGGTTCCTCGCGATCTCGCAGCGCCCGGTCTCGGTGTGCTGCTCGGAGCAGGCCGGGCCGCAGCGCTGCGCCAGCTCGGCCGTGTGCGCGGCGATGTGGGCGTACTTCTCCTCGGTGGTGTGGCCGTCCCACAGGGCGCGGACATCGAGGGCGCCGACGCGCTCGACGTGCTGGAAGAGGTCGGCGTCCCGCGGGCTGATGTGCCAACTGCACTGGCGGCCGCCGATGGTGAGGTAGATGATCTGCCAGCCGGGCTCCTCGACGTCGGGCGCGGGTGCGATTACGGCTTGCTCGGCGAGGCCGCTGGCGATGAAGGCGACGAGGTGGGCGCGTTCGCGGTACGCGCCGTTCCTCTCGGCCTCGCGCTCCTTCGCGATGGCTTCCCAGTCGGTCTCTTCGTCGGTGTCGTCCTCGGAGAGATCAAACGCGGTCCAGTTC
>NZ_JBHUQX010000182.1:0-17738 GCF_042674225.1 Streptomyces sp. NPDC056948 | reverse complement strand
GTGGGCGCGACCGGAGCCGTCGGCACGGTCATGCGCCAGATCCTGTCCCAGCGTGCCGACGTCTGGGGCGAGATCCGGCTGATCGCCTCCCCCCGCTCGGCCGGCCGCAAGCTTTCCGTGCGCGGCGAGGAGACCGAGGTCATGGCGCTCACCGAGGAGGCCTTCGACGGGGTCGACGTCGCCATGTTCGACGTCCCCGACGAGGTCGCCGAGCGGTGGGCGCCCCTGGCGGTCGCCAAGGGCGCGGTGGTGGTCGACAACTCCGGCACGTTCCGGATGGACCCGGACGTGCCGCTCGTCGTGCCCGAGGTCAACCCGCACGCCGTGCGGATGCGGCCTCGCGGGATCATCGCCAACCCGAGCTGCACGACGCTCTCCATGATCGTGGCCCTGGGCGCGCTGCACGCCGAGTTCGGGCTGCGCGAGCTCGTCGCCTCCTCGTACCAGGCGGTCAGCGGCGCCGGGCGCGCGGGCGTGACCACCCTGCGCCAGCAGCTCTCCCTGGTCGCAGGCACGGAGCTGGGCACCAACCCCGGTGACGTACGGCGGGCCGTGGGGGACAACACCGGGCCGTTCCCGGAGCCGGTCGCGCTGAATGTCGTGCCCTGGGCCGGTTCGGCGCGCGACGACGGCTGGTCCTCCGAGGAGCTGAAGGTCCGGGACGAGTCCCGCAAGATCCTGGGCCTGCCCGATCTGCCCGTGGCCGTCACCTGTGTCCGGGTGCCGGTGATCACCACGCACTCGCTGACCGTGCACGCCGGCTTCGAGGGCGAGGTCACCGTCGACAAGGCCCGTGAGATCCTCGCCACGGCGCCCGGTGTCGTGCTGTTCGACAACCCGGCCGCCGGGGAGTTCCCGACCCCCGCCGACGTCGTCGGCACCGACCCGACCTGGGTCGGACGGGTGCGGCGGGCGCTGGACGACCCCACGGCGCTCGAACTCTTCGTGTGCGGGGACAACCTGCGCAAGGGCTCCGCGCTCAACACCGCGCAGATCGCCGAGGTGGTGGCCGCCGAACTGTCCTGACCTCTCGCGCCTCGCACGGCAGTGAGAACCTCCGACCGCCGAGGTGGGCGGTTTGTAGGATCTGTGTGCGACATGTGAGCTGATCGATGGTCCGGACCACTTGTCCGCGGCGCTTCGGCATCAGAGGATTTATCTCCCCGTCCTCCGCAACCGTGCGGAGGGCGGGGAGCGTCTTTGCGGTCGCCCTTCGGCCGTGCAAGCGCTTCATCAGGCGTGGGGACGCCTGGAGCCGGGCGTGGGGACGTCCGTTCACAATTGGACATAGGGGAAGAGCGGGACGCATGAGGGCATTTGACGCACCATCTGTTGTGCTGCCTGACGCGGGTAGACCGTCGACGGCGACGGTCGGCGTGAAAGTGACGCCCGGCACGTACAACCCTCACGGGGGTGAGCGTGTCCAACAGGCGTGGCAGAGGTACTCGACTTCAGCACGGCACGCGGCGCGGTCCTTCGACCGCCCCGTCCGGCGGCTTTCCGACCCCGCATGGCCGGTACGCCCGGTGGCATGCCGGTGATCGCGCCCGTGCCCGCAGCGCGGCCGGCCCGCATACCGAACCAGCGCGACGGTGCCGAGGACGATGCGGCGGCCGGCACCACCGTCGACCACCTCACCGAGACCTACCGCGCGCACTACCGCTCGCTGCTGGGTCTCGCCGCCCTCCTCCTCGACGACACCGCCTCCTGCGAGGACGTCGTCCAGGAGGCCTTCATCCGGGTCCACTCGGCCCGCAAGCGGGTCCGCGAACCCGAGAAGACCCTGGCGTACCTGCGGCAGACGGTCGTCAACCTCTCGCGTTCCGCGCTGCGCCGCCGCATACTCGGCCTGAAGCTGCTGTCGAAGCCCATGCCCGACATGGCCAGTGCCGAGGAAGGCGCCTACGACCTGCTGGAGCGCGACTCCCTCATCAAGGCGATGAAGGGGCTGCAGCGCCGCCAGCGCGAGGTGCTGGTGCTGCGCTACTTCGCGGACATGACCGAGGCGCAGGTCGCCGAGGCCCTCGGCATATCCCTGGGCTCGGTCAAGGCGTACGGCTCGCGCGGCATCGCGGCGCTCCGGCTGGCCATGGAGGCGCCGGCATGAGCGCCTCGGACGGCGGCACGGGCCGGGACGGGCCCGACCGGCATGAGCCGGCCAGGCCGCACGGGCAAGATCCGAAGCAATCGCACGCTGGGAACGCAACTGTGAACCACGGCCCCGACGACCAGAGCCCCGAGGGGTTCGACTCGGACGAGCTGGACCTGCGCACGATGCTGCACCAAGTGGTGCAGGAGGTGGAACCGCGCGACGGCACGCTGGAGTATCTCCGCAAGGCGGTGCCCCAGCGGCGGACCCGCAAGCGGCAGGCCGTCGTCGGCGTGGCCGCCGCCTGCCTCTTCATCGGCACGGCCGTCCCCGCGCTCGTGCACGTGTCCAACTCCACCGGCTCCGACGCCAACCCGTCCGCCATCGGCCATGCCTCCGAGACCCAGGGCGGCGCGAGCCAGGGCAAGGGACCGGACGGCGGCGAGAGCACCTCGGGCGGCACCTCCGGCAAGACCGAGGGCAAGGACAAGGGCGAGAAGAAGGAGGAGGACAAGGGCAAGGGCACCGGCGCCGCCACCGGCGCGACCCAGGGCGCCGACCCCTCCTCCAGCACCGCCGCCGGCATCGCGGCGTGCACCGCGGCCCAGCTCGGCCCCGCCAGTGGAAGCAGCGCCGCCCCCGACTCCACGGGCGCGGTCTACGGCTCCTTCCGCGTCACCAACGTCTCCGCGGCGAGCTGTACGGTCACCGGCCCCGGCTCGGTGAGCGCGCTGCCGCAGGGCACGGCCGACATCAGCAAGGTCAGCACGGCCCGGCACGCGGCCGGGGACGCGGCGGCGGGCCTGCCCGACCCGTCCCTGGAGGCGGCCCAGCTCCTGCTCGCGCCCGGAGCCGCCTACGACGTGAAGTTCGCCTGGGTCCCCACGGAGACCTGCCCCACCCCCGGCGGCAGCGTCGGCGGGCCCGGCGACCCCAGCCCCGACCCCACGCCGTCGGGCGACGCGACGGACACGGGCGGCACCTCCACCGGCGGCGACACGGGCACGGCCCCGCAACTGGCCACGGAGGACGGCACGACCGACGGCAGTGTGGCGGTGACGTACACGCCGGGTACCGGCTCGGGAGCGAACTCGGTCACGGTGTCCAACGCGTGCGCGGGGACGGTGTACTGGACGGGCGTGCTGGCGGGCGCGTAGGCCTGCCTCTCCAGGCCGACCGGCCGGCCTTGCCGAGCAGGGGTGGTCGCCGCGTCAGGCGACCACGCGCTCCTCTTCCTCGTCCTCCTGGACCAGGCCCAGCTCCGCGTCCCGGGCGAACTCCACCTCGCGCCGCAGCAACCGGAACCACATGAAGATCACGAACCCGACGAAGGCGAACCACTCGGCGGTGTAGCCGAGGTTCTGGAACGCCTTCAGGTCCAGCCCCGAGTCCGGCGGGGCGCTCGCGGGCACCGCCTTCATGCCCGAGTCGCCCTGGGCGAGCGTGACCCACGCGTCGTACACGTCGTACGGCACCAGATTCACCAGGGACGCCGCGCTGATCGCCGAGGTCTGCCCGGACGGCAGGCCGCCCTGCGCGCTGACGCCGTTGTCGCCGGGGGTCTCGGACGCCTGGAGCGCTCCCGTGACCGTGACCTCACCGGTGGGCGGGGCGGGGGCCTCGGCCGCGTCCGGTGAGCCGGGCAGCCAGCCGCGGACGACCGGCAGCGCCTCGCCCGCGTCGGTGCGCAGCAGCGTCAGGACGTAGAAGCCCTGCTTGTCGTCGAGCTCCCGGTCCGGCACCAGTAGCTGCTTGCCGTAGCGGCCGGTCACGGTGACCTGCTTGCCGGACGTCGCCTTGGTCACCGGCAGCATCTCGGCGAGCGGCCGGGGCGCCTCGTGCCGGGCCTCGGAGACCTGCTCGGTCGCGGTGCGGTGGTCCTGCACACGGTCCTCGAACCGGCCCAGTTGCCAGGACCCCATGAAGATGCAGAAGGGGATGGACAACAGCACGAAGACGTTGATCCCCCACCATCGGGGCGTCAGCAGAAACCGGTACACACCCCAAAGGTACGGGGCTGCCCGAAGGGTCCGGCCTGCGGGGTGGGCGCCGGCCGGTACCGCTCGGCCGGGTGCTCCCGAGGCATTGACTGACCTGCTGGGAAGGGGGACCGGTGGAGGTTGTCCACAGGCTGAGGGCCTCGGCAGCGCGATGTCGGTCCAGGCGGGCAGTATGGGGCCATGACTGAGAGCAACGCGTCCGATGCGCGGGACCAGCGGGACCAGCGCGACCAGCACGAACAAGGGGTACAGGCGGGACAGCAGGAGCGGATGCCGGACTGGGAGAAGCGCTTCCGGGCGCCCCGGGTGTCCCTGCCCGACTGGGCGGAGGACGCGCCGGACCGCTCCCTGTTCGTGTCGAACGCGACCGGGACGTACGAGCTGTACGCGTGGAACCGGTCGACGGGCGACCAGCGCCAGGTGACGGACCGGCCGAACGGCACGACGGACGGCGTGCTGTCCCCGGACGGCGCGTGGATCTGGTGGTTCGACGACAAGGACGGCGACGAGTTCGGCGTGTGGCGCCGCCAGCCCTTCACGGGCGGTGCGGACGAACCGGCCGCAGCGGGTCTTGAGGCCTCCTACCCGGCGGGCCTCGCCCTCGGCCGCGACGGGCGCACGGCGGTCGTGGGCCGCTCGACGGACGAGGACGGTACGACGATCCACCTCGTCCGCACCGGCGAGGACCCGGTGGAGATCTACCGTCACCGCGAGTCCGCCGGCGTCGGCGACCTCGCCCACGACGGCTCGCTCATCGCCGTCGAGCACACCGAGCACGGCGACGCGATGCACTCGGCCCTGCGCGTCCTGCGCCCCGACGGCACCCCGGTCGCCGACCTCGACGACACCGAGGGCGGTACGCGCGAGCTAGGCCTCGAGGTCCTCGGCTTCGCCCCCGTCGACGGCGACACCCGCCTCCTCATCGGCCACCAGCGACGCGGCCGCTGGGAGCCCCTGGTGTGGGACGTGGCCTCCGGTGAGGAGACGGATCTGGCGCTGGAGCTTCCCGGCGACGTCAGCGCCGAGTGGTACCCGGACGGCACCGGCCTGCTCATCGCGCACAGCTTCGAGGCCCGCAGCGAGCTGTTCCGCTACGACCTGTCGAGCCGCGCCCTGGCGGAGATCCCCACCCCGCCCGGCACGGTCTCCGGCGCCACGGCCCGGCCCGACGGCAGCGTGGAGTACCTGTGGTCCTCGGCCGCCGAACCGTCGGCGCTCCGCTCCACGGCGGGCGGTGTCGTGCTCGACCCGCCCGGCATGAAGTCACCCGGCTCGGTGCCGGTGGAGGATGTGTGGGTGGAGGGCCCCGGGGGCCGCATCCACGCACTGGTCCAGAAGCCGAAGGGCACCACCGGCCCGCTCCCCACGGTCTTCGACATCCACGGCGGCCCGACCTGGCACGACAACGACTCCTTCGCGGCGGGCCCGGCGGCCTGGGTCGACCACGGCTACGCGGTGGTCCGGGTCAACTACCGCGGCTCGACGGGCTACGGCCGTGCCTGGACCGACGCCCTGAAGCACCGCGTGGGCCTCATCGAGCTGGAGGACATCGCCGCGGTCCGGGAATGGGCCGTCAGCTCCGGCCTCGCCGACCCCGACCGCATCGTCCTCACCGGCGGCTCCTGGGGCGGCTACCTCACCCTCCTCGGCCTCGGCGTCCAGCCCGACGCGTGGACGCTGGGCATCGCGGCGGTCCCCGTCGCTGACTACGTCACGGCGTACCACGACGAGATGGAGGCGCTGAAGGCGATGGACCGCACCCTCCTCGGCGGCACCCCGGAGGAGGTCCCCGACCGCTTCGAGGCCTCGTCCCCCCTCACCTACGTCGACCAGGTCAAGGCCCCGGTCTACATCTCGGCCGGCGTCAACGACCCGCGCTGCCCGATCCGCCAGATCGAGAACTACGTCAAACGCCTGGAGACGCGAAGCGCGGTCCACGAGGTGTACCGCTACGACGCCGGGCACGGCTCACTGGTGGTGGACGAACGGATCAAGCAGGTCCGTCTGGAACTGGAGTTCGCGGAGAGGCACCTGAGGAACGTCGCGGGGTGACGTATGGGGTGCGAGTGCCCGTCGTCCGCGGGCATGCGTGCCGCTAAGGGCGGCACGGGTGGGCGCGGGCGGCACCCCGCTGCGCCGGGTTGCGCAACGCCCCGGCCTCAGCGCCAACGCCGGGCACCTCGTAACGCCGAGCCGCGCAGCGAACCGGCGTCTACGTGCCCGCCCGCTCCCGCCGCCTCCGCCCCAGCAACTCCGCCAACCCCCGCCGAGTCGCCGCCAGCACCACCCGATCCCCGGCCCCCAACACATACGTAGGAGGCAGATCCCACACCAGCCCCGAGGCCGGCGCACCCTCCTCCTCCGCACTCTCCCCTTCACTCCGCCGCCCCCCAGGAGGCGCCGTATTGAGCGCCAGCACCCGCCAGGCCCCGCCCCGGAACGCCTCCGCCACGGTCCTGCCCTCCAGTTGCGGATGCCCGGCCACCTCCACCTCCGCGAACAGCAGCACCCGCCGCTCCACCGGAATCGCCCCCAGAATCTGCCGCCCCATCATCGCCCCGGCGAACGCGGGCGCGGCCAGATGCGACACGCTCCGGCTCCGGGTGAGGGCGAAGGGATGCGCGGCCCGCAGGGTCCGGTACACGGCGGTCGCGAAGTCGTCGTCGTACAGCCGCAGCACGACCCGCAAGTCGGGCCGCACGGACCGCGCGTACAGCGAGGCCTCCAGATTCGTCGTGTCCGCACTGGTCAGCGCCAGCAGGGCGTGCGCCCGGTGGATCTTGGCGGCCTCCAGCACCCCTTCCTGCGTGACGTCCCCGAGTACCACCGGCACCCGCAGCCGCCGCGCCGTGGCCATCCCCCTGGCCTCCGGGTCGGACTCGACGCACACCACGGGAATGTGCAGCTCACGCAGCCGCGTCAGCACCCGCGTCCCGATCTTGCCGAGCCCGAGCAGCACCACGTGCCCGCCGAGCCCCCGCGGCGGCTTGCGCAGGGTGGACGCGCTGCGGAACGTGCCCAGGGCCTCCAGCACCGCGGCCAGCAGCACCGGCAGCAGCAGCAACCCGACCAGCCCGGACAGCAGTTGCAGGACCTGCCGCCCGGTGGACTCGTGGTACGCGGGATCGTTGATGCCGAAGAGGTCGAGGAGCGTGACGTACGTGGCGTACAGCGGATGCTCGTCGGTCACGAACATGAACGCGACGGCGAGCGCGAGCACGCACCCGACCAGCCCGGCCAGCGACCACCGCAGCCGACGCGAGAACAGCGAGGCGAACGGCGGCACACCGCCCCGCCCGGAGGGCAGGGACGGCCCGGAGTACGACACCTGCTCCAGGACGACGGTCCCGCGCCCGGTCGCGGACGCCACCGCCATCTCGTCCGGGAGCAGTTGAGGCCCGTGCTCGCCGCTGCTCTCGGAACCGTCGGCGCCGGCCGGGTCGTTGCTCGTCGCGGACAGCAGTGCCAGGGTGCACAGCCCCGGGTCGGCCACCTCGCCCGGCCCCGGCGGCTGCCGCTCCACGGCCCGCAGGACGAGCCCTTCCGTCTGGACGACCTTGCTGGTGCCCACGAGGGCGGTGGCGGCCAGCGCGGGCGCGGCCGTGTCGGCGTCGGACAGCACGGTCGTCGAGGTGTCGACGCCCGTGCCCGGTCCCGTCCCGGAGGCCACGGCCGCCGTCTGGTCGAGCAGTTCCTCGATGTGCTGCCCCAACCGCCGGTTGTAGAGCCGCAGTACGAGTCTCACGCTGGGGTTGATCCGGCGGGCGGTGAGCGCGGCACGGATGTTGGTCTCGTCGTCGTCGTACACGAGCGCCAGAGCGGCCGCCCGGTCGGCGCCCACCTCGGTGAGCACGGCATCGGTGATCTCGGCGGCCTCCACGACCTGTTCGGTCGCGGCCGGTTCGGCGCCGCCCGTGCCCGTCCGGTTGACGGCCGCGCTGACCCGGTCGAGCAGGGCCGCCGAGGCGGCCCGGGCCCGTCCGACCACCGGCTGCCGCACCCGGCGCCCCGACGGCGGCACGACGAGTGTGACCTGTTCGCCGTAGACACCCCGGAGTTCGGCGGCCAGCCGATGGGCGAGCCCGTCGTCACCGCATACGACCATGTGCGTGGCCGGTTCGCCTGGCTGACCTTGATTCGGAACGCTCCCCACAAGGGAGAAGACTGCCTTACCGGGACGGCTGGTTCCAGAAGGGAACCGAGGTGCTTGAACGCCCGGGCCCGCCCGTCCGTACCGAAGGGGAGGCAATGCATGCCCATGCGCACCACCGGAGGTACCGGGCCCGTGGCCACCACGAAGACCGTCCCGAGGGAGAGCGGCGAGCACGGGGACGTCGAAACGGACCGGGGCCGAGAAGGCCAGGAAGGCCGCGAAGGCCAGGAAGCCCGGGACGAGGGCAGACACCTCAACTCCGCCCTCCTGCTGACCCTTCTGCTGGTCACGGCGGTGATGTTCCAGGGCCCGATCCGCGGGGCCCTGGCCGCACCGGTGATGCAGAGCTGGATGACCGTGTTCGTGGCGGTCATGGTCCAGGCGCTGCCGTTCCTGGTCCTCGGCGTGCTGCTGTCGGCGGCGATCGCGGTGTTCGTGCCGGCGTCGTTCTTCGCCCGGGCCCTGCCGAAGCGCCCGGTCCTGGCGGTCCCGGTCGCGAGCGCGGCGGGCGCGGTGCTGCCGGGCTGCGAGTGCGCCTCGGTGCCGGTCGCCGGAGCACTGGTGCGCAGAGGCGTCACCCCCGCGGCCGCGCTGGCCTTCCTCCTCTCCGCGCCCGCCATCAACCCGATCGTCTTGACGGCGACGGCCGTGGCCTTCCCCGGCAACCCGGAGATGGTCCTGGCCCGCTTCGTCGCGAGCCTGCTGGTGGCCTGCGCGATGGGCTGGCTCTGGCACCGCCTCGGCCGCACGGACTGGCTGCGTCCCCCGGAAAGGGCGTCGTACGAGGGCCAGGGCAAGGGGGCGGCCTTCTGGGGCTCGGTGCGCCACGACGTGACGCACGCGGGCGGCTTCCTGGTGGTCGGCGCGATGGCCGCGGCGACGCTCAAGGCGGTGGTGCCGGCGGAGTGGCTGCGCCTGGCGGCCGGACACCCCGTGTTGTCGGTCCTGGCCCTCGCTGTCCTGGCCGTCCTTCTCTCCATCTGCTCGGAGGCGGACGCGTTCGTGGCGGCGTCCCTGACGCAGTTCTCGCTGACGGCCCGTCTGACGTTCCTGGTGGTGGGGCCCATGATCGACCTGAAGCTCTTCGCGATGCAGGCGGGCACCTTCGGCCGCGCCTTCGCCCTGCGCTTCGCCCCCGCGACCTTCGCCCTGGCCGTCGTCGTGTCGGCCCTGACCGGAACGGTCCTGCTGTGAACCGCCTGGCCCAGAGCGCCCTCCTCTTCCTGCTGGGCGCCACGCTCCTGCACGCCGGCATGACCGACCTCTATCTGCGCTACGTCAAGGCGGGCCTGCGCCCGCTGGTCCTGCTGGCGGGCGTGGTACTGATCGCGACGGCGGCGGCGACGCTCTGGTACGACCGCCGAGGCACCGGGCACGCCCACGGTCACCAGCACCACCACGAACCCCGCGTCACCTGGCTCCTCACGCTCCCCGTCCTGGCCCTGATCCTGGTCGCCCCGCCGGCCCTGGGCTCCTACAGCGCGTCCCACACCGGCACGGCCCTCCAGAAGCCCTTCGGCTTCCCGGACCTCCCCGCCGACGGCCCCCTCCGCCTGGGCGTGGCCGACTACGCGGGCCGCGCGGTCTACGGCGACGGCCGCGCCCTGCGCGACCGCGAGCTGAAGATCACCGGCTTCGTCACCCTGGACCGGGCGGGCTCCCCGTACCTGGTCCGCATGGGCCTCAACTGCTGTGCGGCGGACGCCCAGCCGGTCAAGATCGCCCTGACCGGCAACGTCCCCCCGGTGCTGAGCCCGGACACCTGGCTGGAGATCACCGGCCGCTACACCCCGCGCCGGACCAAGGACTCGGTGAACAACGGCCCGATCCCGTATCTCGAGGTCACCCGCGCCAAGCCGGTCCCCACCCCGCACGATCCCTATGACGAAACGTGGAACACCTGATGCCCGGCGTAGCACGGCTTCATTCGGGTACTCGAAAGAGCCGCTGATCAGCGAGGGGGAGGGGGCCGCATGGCCACACTCGAAGACGAGCGCGCGACGGAACCGGACCGGGAGCTCCTGACCGAGGCCCGCAAGGAACTCGCGAAGGCCGACAGCCGGGCCGGACTGACCCTGGCCACGCTCGGCGCGGCCCTGACCGCCCTGCTCGCAGCGATCACCGCCGGCGTCATCGCACCCGCTCAGTACGCCGTGATCCCCCAGATCCTCGTATGGACCGGCTGCGCGGCCTGCGCCCCGTCCTTGGTCCTGCTGAGCCTGGCCACGAGGCCCCGACCGGGCACCGACGCCGACCCCCGACCGGAGACCCTCTCCCGCACCGCCTGGCTCAAGTACCGCTGCACACGCCATGCGATGGCCTGGGGGGCGGTCTTCCTCACACTCACCCTGGCGGGAACGCTGACCGGGGCGCTCGCCCAGTGACTGCGCTGAGTCCTCCCGCAAGAGGACTCAACACAGGTGGAGATCCACGCCATGGCGGACGCGTTGATCCGCCCCGACTTCAAGGACCGCGGCCTGCTCGCCGAGAACCTGCTCACCCCCGCCGAGCGGGCCGAGCGGGCGGAGAAGGCACAGGCAGTGCTGCGGGAGTGGAACGGCTACGACCCCGGCGAGCAAGAGCAGGCCGAGCTGGACGCCAACTGGACCGCCGCATGGCCGAGGCGGGTGCCGCGTGACTCGTGATGTGCACGTGTTCCTCGAAGAGAGCACGATGGTGGCCGCCGGCCGGGGCAGCGTACTGGCCTCGCGGCTTTCCATCGCGCTCACGCCGCCGCACGGAGACGATCCCCCGATTCCCTGGATCGGCATTCCCGGCAATGCCCGGGCTCCGGCGCGCGGAACGCCCGTTCGCATCCGTCGCAGGTCTGGAAGGGCAGCACGACCGGGCGGCTCGCGCCCTCGACAAGCGGGCGCGGAGGCGGTGCGGGCAGGGGCGTCTCCCGGAGACGAAAGGCGAGGATGCCCGCCGGACGACTCAGGAACCGGTCGGGCAGCCGCGCGGTCAGCAGCGCGGTGACCTGGGACGGGTCGACCCCGGCCGCGAGCCACTGCCCGACGGCCGGCGCCAGCCGCACGGCCTCCTGCTCGGACAGCACGAGACGTGGATCGACCCGGCGGAGCGAGGCCAGAACGGCGACTGCCTGGGGGTCGGCGTCGGAGAGCGAAGCGGGCTTCTCCGAAGGGGAGGCCGGTGCCTCCTCACCCGCGGGCGCCTTCCGGGCCCGAGGCGTCTTCGGCGGCTCGGGCGGTCCGTCGCCGAAGCCACCGCCGGGTACGTCGTAGAAGTACGTCCGCGTACGAACCTGCCCGGTGGACGTTCGCTCCCGGCGGCGCTCCAGGTACCCAGCCCCTTCGAGCTCCCTGAGCGCTCGCGAGATGAGGATCTCGCCCTCGCTGAAGTGCTCGCAGAGGGCCGTGATGGTCACGGAAGAACCATCGGGCAGGGAGGAGATGTACGCCGCGACGCCGACCGTGACCGCGCTGCCACGTCGCTGCGCGAGGGCATTGGAGATCACGGTGAAGTCGGCGGTCAGCCGGGTGCGTACATGGATCACGCCGGAAGTCGGAGCTCCGGCATCGGCGCGCAGGCGCGCGTTAGACTGCGGCTCAGCCATCGGGAAGGGGTTCACTTCCTGATCGGTCAGGCCCTCGATCGGGATGCCAGTCCCGGCCGGGGGCCGTCGTCTGTGTGAGGTTGTCGCGGCGAACGTAACGGCCCGAATCCCAAGCCTGCAAGCCGGTCACTCGGACGGGTGACGCGGGCCAACTGGCCGGGGAGGGCGGGTGGGTGGGTAGTTCTTTCCCCGGTTCTTTCAGGAGGTCAGCGGCCCACCGGCCCCTCGCGAACAAGGACCCGGTGAGCCCGCGACGCGGACGGCGGCCGGAGCCCGGCCGCCTCAGTGACGGCGATGCCCGGCCTTCAACTCACCTATGAAGGCGGCCCAGGAGCCGGCTTCGAAGCACAGCGCCGGACCGTGCGGCACCTGACAGAGCATCGGCTCCGAGCGCCCTGCACGGCGAACTCGCTCGGTCAGGGCGCCCGTTGTGCTGGCGCGACTGGTGCGGACGACGGCGGGCTACCGGATGGTGGCTGGAGTTCCTGCTGTGCCCACGCTCCGGCGACCACGGTGGCGAACGCGGTCGCGGCGGCGACGAGGACGGTGCCCAGGGGCACGGTGATGGAGGACAGCCGGCGAAAGTTGCGCACCTGGGACCACTTGAGCGCAGCGGCCCGCGCAAGCCACCACTCCCAGCAGAGCCCCATCCCCATGCACACCACGAAGGTCTGGCCCGCCAGACCACCGCACGCCACCGCCATGTCGGTCCAGGACGGGTTCCGCGCGTATTGAGGATCGATGGTGAGAGTGATCATGGACAGCACCTCGGCCGGCAGCACCACCACCGTGAGCATCGCCGCCTTGCCGATCGGTGTGTTGCCCCGCAGCAGGGCGTAGAAGTAGCCGAAGACGAATCCGTACAGCGCCCAGTGCCCGAACCTCAGCGCCTTGGAGATCTCGTCGAGATGGAACGGCATGAATCCGTCGGCTCCCACGGCATCGCCGGTCATGAGCTGGTAGCCGGCCCAGGGCAGGGCAAGCAACTGGGCGATCGCAGCGCCGACCAGCCCGGCGGTGCGAGGTGCGGTACCGCCGCTCGACCCCAGTGCGAATCGCTTCGCGCGGGCCAGACGAGCCGCCGGATCCCCACGGCGGCCGGGAACGTCCAGTTCCTTCCAGCGCTGGGAGAAGTCCGACACCGACATGTCCTCCGCGAGCGCGGACCGGGCCGCCCGTTGGAAGTCGGCACGGGTGTCCCAGATGAGCTGTGTCTCCACCCACCGGCCCATGAAGCGCGCATGGTCCTCCCGGCCGATGCTCCGCAACTCGGCGGCCGTCGCGTCCGCCCCGACCGGCAGCAGCAGAAGTGAGCCGAGCCCGGCCCACAGGATCGCGAGTGCGTCCCCCCACATCGACAGCGTTCGCAGGCTGGGGCTGCCCAGCGCCATGAGTACACCGCAGACCAGGAGGATCCTGCCGATCGGCTCCAGGGCCCGGCACCGGTCACCGAGTCCGCCGCGCCGAAGAAGACAGACGATCTGGAGGGCCACACCGCAGATCAGCACGACACAGAGCGGGAAGCCCATGTACCCCGTGAAGAACGGGCCCCGGTAGTAGTTCCACGGGTCCATCCCCCGGTTCGGGCGGTCGGTCGCCCGGGCCACCAGGAAGGGGGACAACATCCAGGCCCAGAGCACGACGAAGCACAACGCGCGGATCACCGGCTTCACAGCGCGACCCAGCACAGGGCCCAGCATCGACGTGATCCAAGCCGCGGCCGGCCATGTACAGACCAGCACGGCTGCTGCTTCCGGCCAGGTCGTCACGGAGTCCCGGTCGGACATGATCGGGGCGTTGCCCAGCCAGTGTGCCGCGCAGGCGACCCAGAGCAGGGCGCCTGCCGTCGGCGCCCATCTCCGCGCGGCCCCGCTTTCGTTCAGCGCGCGCAGGACGAGGAGACTGGCGAGCGCGGCGATCCCGGCGAACGCCGGAGCAAGCCACGCCCCGAGATTGGGCTCGGTACCGCCTGCCGCCATGAGAGGAAAGGCGAGCAGGGGAGACACAGCACTCACCACGAGTACCCGGTAGGACGGAGGCTTACGGGTGATCAGCCGGCAACTGAACCACCAACCCGCCACGGGCAGGACGTACCACAACCACAGGCCGAGGACCGGCCCCGGGGTCCACACCTGACCGGGAGGAGTGCCGCCTCCGAAGCTGAGGAAGAACGGGATGACCACCGTGTTGGATGTCGTCGGCTGTGGAATGCCGACGAAGGCGAGAGGGTACGCGACAACCGTCAGCCCCATGGCTGCCGTTGCCCATCTCCGGGGCACAGCGGGGCCGGCGAGCCTCGCCACCAGCAGTGCCGCGACCACCCCGATCCCGCAGACAGCGAGTGCGAAGGCGGTCACCAACTCCGTCTTCGTCTGCACTCGCGTCGACGGCGGCTTCGTCGTGTCCACCGTTCTCCACAGCTCAACCGAGCGGGGGATGTCGTCCTGTGACACGTTCTGTACCCGCCAGGTGACCGTGCCGGGTGACTGCGACTCCACCGGCCCACGGATCTGGTGGAAGAGCCAGCGCGGAGCGCGCACTTCGACCGTCCAGACATCAGGGAGCCCTGCGGGCGCTTCCTTGAACGCACTGGGCATGTCGACGCTGATGTTCAGCCTCTGCGAGCCGGAGCGCCGCGCCAGAAAGGTGGCGAACTCCGTCCGCACCCGCGCGGGACTGCGAGACGACTCCTGCGTCACCGTGTCCGCCGGGTTGTCCCAGCCATCGTGGTCCACCGGGGCTTTCCCGTCTCGGAGCACGGTGTACCCGTCGCAGAAACCGGCCCCCTCCTCCCGGATCTCGGCCAGGGCCTGACTGTCGGGTAGGAGTGTGTAGGCGCACCGCTCGCGGACCACCACCTCTTGCCGCGCCGCGTCCCATCCGATCTCGACCGTGAGCTTCCCGGTGCGGTCCCCGCCTTCCTCTCCACCGGCCGCCCGAGCCGGGACTGCCCCGGACAGCAGCCAGAGGCAGAGCAGCGACAGCAGCACTCCCGCCCCCGCCGTCAGGAGTCTCGGGTGTGGCACACGGCTGCTCGTCGAACACCTCATGCGATGGGTGCACCCCCCGTACACGGCACGCGCCGACGTGTCCCACCGAACGTCGGCCCCGCGGCTCGACGATGATGGCCCGCGCGCCCCGCCTCGGGTGGCTTTTCGCCGGAAATCCCCGCAGCCGCCGACCGGGCCCATCGGCGGCTCCAATGCGCCACCGGAAACCACTCAGGGGCCCGACCCGCAAAGCGGATCAGGCCCCTGACCTGGTGTTTCAACTGTCGGGGTGGCGGGATTTGAACCCACGACCTCTTCGTCCCGAACGAAGCGCGCTGCCAAGCTGCGCTACACCCCGATGTCGCTGCTGTCGCGGCGACGTCGTTTACTTTAGCCCACCGGTGGCTAGAGACGAAATCCGGTTTTCCAGGGGTGCCGGAGGGGGTTCGGGCGGGTGTGGTCGACGGCCACGAGGAGGACCGCCAGGGCGTAGAAGGCGAGACCGAGGAGGAGCGCGTTACCGAGAACCTTCTTGTAGCCGTCCTGGTCGACGTCCAGGAAGGGGTAGAGGTAGCGGCCGGACGAGCCCGGGAGGAGCAGTTCGCCTCGGACGAGGGAGAAGGCCAGGTAGGCCAGGGGGTAGAGCAGCCAGGTGCTGGCCTGGCGCAGGTGCAGGCGGCCGGGGGGCGTGAGCAGGAGCCAGTCCAGTACGGCCGCGATCGGGGTCACCGTGTGGAGGGTGAAGTGGGTGAGGGCCTGCCAGCCCGTCGGGTGGGCCGCTTCGCCGGTGAGGGAGAAGGGGCTGGCCTCGTTCGCCAGGAGCAGGTGGTAGGCCAGGGCGGCGACGACGACGTAGAGGGTCGTCGCGCCCAGTACGGCCCCCGGCAGGGGGCGGCCGGCCGTCCAGGCGCGGCGCGCCGAGAGGGCCATGACCAGCGCCAGCAGGATGTTGCTCTGGATCGCGAAGAACCCCAGGGCCCGGGACGGGTCGCCGAGGAGCAGTTCGAGCGTCACGCCGACGGCCGCCGCGATGGCGACCAGCAGGCGGAAGGCCGCGGCCAGGGGGCGGCGGACCGGGCTGACGACGGCCGTGGCCGGGACGGGGGAGGGCTTCAGCGCGGGCCTGCCCGGTATCGCGGGCAGGTCCGGGATGTCCCTGGGTATCGGGGCGGTCATGCCCCCACGCTGACAGAAACGGATATAGGGGGCGATACGGGCGGGGCTGTGTGGGTTACCCGTTACCCCGCCGATCCGACCGCGAGCCCGACCGCGAGCCCGACTGCACTCCCGCGGCTTCCCGCGGCTCCCGCTACTCCCTGCCCACCAGCGTCAGCAGCGTCGCCTCCGGCGGGCACGCGAACCGTACCGGCGTGTAGCGGCTCGTACCGCAGCCCGCCGACACGTGCAGATACGACGTACGGTCCTCCACCGTGTGCGTCGACAAGCCCTTCACCCGCTCCGTGTCCAGGTCGCAGTTGGTGACCAGCGCGCCGTAGAAGGGGATGCAGAGCTGGCCGCCGTGGGTGTGGCCGGCCAGGATCAGGGGGTAGTCGTCGGCCGTGAAGGCGTCCAGCGTGCGCAGGTAGGGGGCGTGGACGACGCCCATCGAGAAGTCGGCGGACTCCGCGGGGCCGCCGGCCACCTGCGCGTACCGGTCCCGCTTGATGTGCGGGTCGTCCAGGCCCGTCAGCTCCAGCGAGACGCCCTCGATCTTGAGCGTCCCGCGTGTGTTGGTCAGGTTGAGCCAGCCCGCCGCGTCGAAACCGTCCCGCAGGTCCTCCCACGGGTTGTGCACCACACCCACGGCCGGGGCGTTGCCGTTGAGGCCATGGCGGCCCTGGGCCTTCTCCAGCAGGTAGCGGGCGGGGTTGCGCAGCGTGGGGCCGTAGTAGTCGTTCGAGCCGAAGACGTACGCGCCCGGGAACTCCATCAGGGGGCCGAGCGAGTCAAGGACCTCCGGGACGCCCTCCGGGTCGGAGAGGTTGTCGCCCGTGTTGATCACGAAGTCGGGGCGCAGGCCCGCCAGGGACCGCAGCCAGCGCTGCTTCTTGTGCTGGCCGCCGACCATGTGGATGTCGGAGACCTGCAGCACACGCAGAGGGCGCATTCCTGGGGGCAGGACCGGGACGGTGACCCGGCGGAGGCGGAAGGAGCGGGCTTCGAAGCCCGCGGCGTACAACAGACCGGCGGCACCAGCCGCCGCGATTCCCAGGGGGACTCCGTATCGCGCGCGCATACGACCATCGTCTCAGACACCGGACGTCGACCCCGCCCGGGCGGTGCCCGAAATCCCCTGGCGGCACCGGCGCTTCGATCCGCAGTCCCGCCGGCACCCCGCCACCATCCCGCCACCGCCCCGCAAAACAGGGGGCGTCTTTCCTCCCGCACCTGCGACAATCAGCCCCATGACCACGCTCAAGTCGAAGCTGCAGGATCACCTCAACGTTGCGATCAAGGAGCGCGACGAGCTCCGCTCCTCCACGCTCCGGCTGACGCTCGCCGCGATCACCAAGGAGGAGGTCGCGGGCAAGGAGAAGCGCGAGCTCTCCGACGACGAGGTGCAGAAGGTGATCACCCGCGAGGCCAAGAAGCGCCGCGAGGCCGCCGAGGCTTTCGCCCAGGGCGGTCGTGCCGAGAGCGCCGAGCGGGAGAAGGCGGAGGGCGAGGTGCTCGCCGAGTACCTGCCCAAGCAGCTTTCCGACGACGAGCTCCAGCAGATCGTGGCCCAGGCCGTCGAGGAGGCCAAGGCCGCCGGTGCCGAGGGGCCGCGGGCCATGGGCGCGGTCATGAAGATCGTGAACCCGAAGGTGGCCGGGCAGGCCGAGGGCGGCCGCGTCGCCGCCGTGGTGAAGAAGCTGCTCGCCGGCTGATCACCGGCTGATCACCGGCAGAACGACAGGCGGCCCCCTCCTCCCGTACGGGAAAGAGG
>NZ_JBHUQX010000181.1:0-17745 GCF_042674225.1 Streptomyces sp. NPDC056948 | reverse complement strand
GAAAGCGCCACCAGTCATTCGTTGCTCACTGTTGAGCGTGCTCAATACCCGGCCGCCTTTCGGTCTCAAGTGACGCCTCGGAAAAGCCTTTAAGGCGCCACTGAGCATCCAGCAGGATTTCTTGAGCGTCAAGGCGCGGATGTACTCGTGTGGGCCATTCTCAATGTGTCGGTGAAGGACCTGGACCACGCCTCGACGGTCTCGCTGGCGAACAGGTCTGTCGAGTACTCGAAAGTGACCGTGATGGTGTCGGCTTCGGGGGCGATCACGACGTAGAGCTCGTTGCGGGCCACGCCCTGGGTGGGGAGGGCGCGTACGGCGGTCGACACGTCCCGGAGGTTCAGCGCCGGTGGCTCTGTGGTGATCACTGTGAACAGGACCGTGGGGAACAGGGCGTCCTCGAGGCCGGGTGACACCAGGGACACCACGTCCGTCAAGGGGAGTTCCTGGTGGTCGAGGGCCGTGAAGAGGGAGGTGCCCAGCTGTGTCACGAGGTCGGCGAAGGTTTCGGCCTCGCCCAGTCGGGCCCGCAGCAGTACGGCGTCGCCCAGGATGCCCACGATCTCCGAGCGGTCGCGTCGGACACGGTTCGCGCTGGATGCCGCCAGGACGATGTCCTTCCGTTCGCCGCACAGTTCGCCCAGCCATGTGGCGAACACGGCCGCCAGCACCGTGTAGGTGGTGGTGCCCAGGCGGGTCGCCGTGTCGGCCAAGCGGGCGGGGGTGTCGTCGTCGATGACCCAGGTGTGCAGGGCGCCCCGGCCGGACAGGGTGCCTGGGTGTGGGTGGTCGTAGGGGAGGGACGGGCGTAGGGGGATGCCTTCGAGTCCGGTGCGCCAGAAGCGCTCCAGGGCTGTCCTGCGTTCATCCGGCAGTCCGAGTTCCGATCGGGCGAAGTCGGTGAACTGGGCGATTTCGTGGGGTAGTTGGGGATTCGTTCCAGCCCGTCGCGCGTTGTACAGCTCCTCCAGGTCGCGCCGGATGATGCCCAGGGACCAGCCGTCGCAGACCGCGTGGTGGAACACCGTCACCAACACCCAGTGGCCCGGGGCGAGGCGGGCCAGGCGGAAGCGGAAGAGGGGGGCTCGGTCCATCGCGAACGGGGTGGAGGTCTGCTCGCGGCACCAGCGGTCCACGGCCTCCTCCGCGTTCCCGGCGCGGAGGTCGCTGATCGGCAGGTCCACGGGGACGTCGGCCAGGACTTCCACCGCGTACTCCCCGTCCTGCCGTCGGACGGAGCGGCTGCGCAACGCGTGATGGCGTGCCACCAGGTCCGCTAGGGCCTGCCTCAAGATGCCGGGGTCCAGGTCGCCGCGCAGGTCCATGCGGTGGGCGATGTTGTAGACGCTCGGGTCGGTGCGCGCGTGGTGGCGGCGCCACAGCCGGCGCAGGGTGGACGGCATGGGCGCGGTGTCCAGGACACGGCCCCGTGTCGCGATGCCCCGGATGGTCGGATCCAGGAAGAAGTCGGCCATCGTCAGGTCGACACCGGCCTCGTCCCGCATGCGGTTCAGCAGCCTGATCGCGCTCAGGGAGTGGCCGCCGAGTTCGAAGAACGACGTGGTGACCGGGACCGGGTCCGCGTCCAGCTCCTCGCACCACAGGTCGTGCAGCGTCTTCTCCAGGGCCGTGGCCGGCACGGAGTCCGGAGTCGCGTCGGAGCCGTGGCCCGGCTCGGGCAGGGCCGTGCGGTCCAGCTTGCCCGAGGCGTTCACCGGCAGCCGGTCCAGGGGCACCCAGCGGCGGGGCACCAGGTGGTCGGGCAGGTCGGCGGCGAGCGCGGCGCGCAGGGGGTCGAGGCCGGCCGTCGGGTCGGTGGGGGCCACGTACGCGACCAGTTCCGTGTCGCCGTGGCGGTCCCGGCGGGTGAGGACCGCGGCGTCCCTGACGGCCGGCAGTGCCGTCAACGCCGCCTGGATCTCGCCGGGTTCGACCCGGTAGCCGCGGATCTTGACCTGGTCGTCCGCCCGGCCCAGGTAGTCCAGGACGCCGTCCGTACGCAGACGGCCCAGGTCGCCCGTGCGGTACAGCACCCCGCCCGTGCCGTCGTCGAGGAAGGCCGCGGCGGTCTCGGCGGGGCGGTCGTGGTAGCCGTACGACACCGGCGTCCCGCCCACATGGATCTCGCCGACCGCCCCGACCGGTACCTGCCGGCCCGTGCCGTCCAGCAGCAGGACGCGTGCTCCCGGCACCGGGGTGCCGATCGGCGGCCACTCCTCGCCGTCCGGGTCGACGCGGTGCGAGGTGACGATGACCGAGGTCTCCGTGGGGCCGTACTGGTTGTACAGCGTGCAGTGGGGGTGCGTGGCGAGGAAGCGGCGGAACGCGGTGGTGAGCTGGAGTGCCTCGCCGGCCGAGAACAGCTCGCGCAGGGACGGCAGTTCGGGGGCGGTCTCCATCAGGTACTTCAGCGGGGTGCAGGGCATGAACAGCCGCTGCACCTCATGGCGGCGCACCGCCTCGGCCACCGCCTCCGGGTCGTGCCGTACGGCATCGTCGACGAGGACCAGCGCGGCTCCCGAGGCCAGCGTCGTGAAGATCTCCTGCACGCTGACGTCGAACGCCGGTGACGTCCACTGCAGGGTACGGAGCGCCGCGTGGCGGCTCAGGTGCCCCCGGACCAGGTTCGCCGGGCCCCGGTGCGGTACGACGACGCCCTTCGGACGGCCGGTCGAGCCCGAGGTGTGGATGCAGTACGCCGGGTCCTCCGGGCGGGCCCCCTCCGGTACGGGGCCGGCGGGGAGTGTGTCGTCCACCTGTTCCACCCGCTGGACGGGCAGCCCTGTCGCCAGCTCCGGGTGCGCGGTGAGGGCGGCGCCGGAGGTGAGCAGGAGGACGGGGGTGGCGTCGGCGAGGAGCAGTGAGAGACGGGGGGTGGGCAGGGACGGGTCGAGGGGGAGGTAGGCCGCCCCGCTCTTGAGCACCGCGAGCAGGGCCGTGATCAGGTGCGGGCCGCGCGGCAGGAGCACCGCCACCCGTTCCCCGCGTGCCGCTCCCCGGGTCCGGAGCTGCCGGGCGAGGCGGTCGGCCGCCGCGTCCAGGTCCGCGTAGGAGAGCCGCTGTTCCCCGCTGATCAGCGCTACGGCGTCCGGGGTGCGGCGGGCCTGGTGTTCGAACAGGCCGTGCAGGGTGCCGGGGGACGCCGCGTCGTCCGGGCCGGCCGGATGCTCCCAGCGGGCCAGGGTCTCGCGGTCGGCGGTGGTGAGGGCGGTCAGTTCGGGGAGCGGCGCGTCGGGGGTCTCCAGGGCGCGGCGCAGCACCTGCTCGACGTAGTCCACGAAACGGCGCACCGTGGTCTCGTCGAAGAGGGCCGTGTCGTACTCGACCATGAACCGGACGCCGCCCGCGTGATGGGTGAGATAGACGCTGAGGTCGAACGGGGCACGGGCGCTCGGCACGTCGAGCAGGGTGGCCGTCAGACTCGGCGGGTCGAAGGGGGCCTCGCCCTCGTTCTCGTACTCCACCATCACCTGGAACAGCGGATTGCGGCCCGGGTCGCGACGCGGGTTGAGCGCGCCCACCAGCTCGTCGAAGGGGACGCCACTGTGTTCGTACGCCGAGGTACTGCTCTCGCGGACCCGGTGCAGCAGGGCCGGGAAGTCCGGGTCGCCGGTGAGGTCCAGGCGCAGCGGCACGGTGTCGAGGAACAGGCCCACATGGTCCTCGGCGCCGACGGGACGGGCGGCGACCGCGGTACCGATCACCACGTCCCGCTGCCCGCTGAACCGGCCCAGGACCGCGCCGATCGCGCCGGTCAGCGTCATGAAGAGGGTGGCGCGCTGCCGGGCCGCGAACGCCCGCAGCCCGCCGGTCAGTTCGGCGTCGAGGGCGTGCGTGAGGCTCGCGCCCGCTCCCGACCTGACCGGCGGACGGGGCCGGTCGGTGGGCAGGGCCAGCTCCGGTGCGCCGCCGAGGCGCCGCCGCCAGAAGTCGAGCGAGACGGGATCCGGCTCGGCGGCCCTGGGCGGTTCGGGCAGAGGCCCCGGTGCGGGACATCCGCTCCGCCGGGCGCGGTAGTACGCGGCCAGGTCGCGGGCCAGTACGGCCGTGGAGGAGGAGTCGAAGACGATGTGGTGTGCCATGAGGAACAGCAGGTGGTGTTCCGGGGACAGGCGGAGCAGGCGGGCCGTGACCAGCGGGCCCGAGGAGAGGTCGAGTCCGTGGTCCGCCGCGAGCGTCGCCCCTAGCGCCTCCTCCTGCGTCGACCCCGTGTGGTCCTCCACCGGGCAGTCGAGCGGCATACGGTCGCGTATCTCCTGGTACGGGACACCGGCCGTGTCACCGAAGACCGTGCGCAGCGCCGGGTGGCGTTCCGCGACGCGGTCCAGCGCCCAGCGCAGCGCCGGTACGTCCAGCGGGCCGTCCAGCCGGATCGCCTTGGGCTCGTGGTACATGGTGGTGCCCGGGTGCAGTTGCTCCAGGAACCAGATACGGCGCTGGGCGGGGGTGAGGGGGGTCCGGGGCGTACGGCGGGGCTCGGGCAGGGCCCGCGCTGTCGCCTGAGGGGTCACCTTGGGGGTCGCCTTGGGGGTCGCCTGCCGCACCCGGTCCAGGACCGGCAGTGCCGCCAGCACCTTCTCCCTCGGTACGCCGAAGTCCACGAAGCAGGCGATCTCGTCCGCTCCGGCGGCCAGCAGACCCCGTACGGTCTCCGCCGCCGTGTGCTCGTCGCCGATCAGCGCGCGGGAGTCGCAGTAGCGCTCGTAGGCGCGCCCGAGGAGGAACTCCACGTCCTCCTCCGGGGTGTTCTCCAGGTCCACCTGGAAGCCGAGACTGTTGGTGACCTGGTCGAAGAGGGAGAGCGAAGACCGCAGATACGACAGGAACGGCCGGTACGCTTCGGCCCGCGCCCGTTCCGCGTCGTCCTCCAGGTACGTGTGCACGAGCACCACGACGCGCCCGGCCGCCGGGTCAAGGCCGTGCTCGGCACGGCAGCGCCGGTACAGCGCGATGTTCTCGGCCAGTTGCTCCACCGTCTGCGTCATCAGATTGGTGACCACGCCGAGGTCCTCGGCGGCCGCCCGGCGGTAGCTGTCCGGGTTCCCGACGACGGCCACGTACATCGGCGGCCGTTCCTGTACGGGGCGCGGATGCAGGCGGATCTCCACGGGGGTGCCGTCGCCCGCCGTCGTCTGCAGCGACTGCCCGGACCACAGGTCCCGTACGGCCGCCAGGTGCTCGTACATCACCTCGCGGTGCCGGCCGAAGTGCTGCGGGGCGAGCGCGAAGTCGGTGGCGTGCCAGCCGCTCGCGAAACACAGGCCCGTCCGGCCGCCGGAGATGTTGTCGACGACCGACCACTCCTCGGCGACCCGGGCGGGATGGTGCAGCGGCAGCACCACGGAACCGGCGTGCAGCCGGACCCGGCTGGTCCGGGCGGCGAGGGCCGCGGCCAGGACGGAGGGGTTGGGGAAGAGCGCGCCGAAGGAGTTGAAGTGCCGTTCGGGGAACCACAGGGCGTGGAAGCCGTGCTCGTCGGCGAAGTCGGCGGCGGCCATGATCAGGCCGTATTTGTCGTGGTCGGTGTGCTGGGGGTAGTCGCCGAAGAAGTAGAGGCTGAAGTCGAACGTTTCTGAGTCTGAGGGAGAGGGGGAGGGGGCGAGGGTGGGCTTGGCAACGGGTACCGGCGGCTGGGCGGGTGCCGTCGTGATGCCGGTGCCGGTCGTCGCGAGTACGTCAAGCTGGCGGGAGATCATGTCGCCGACTTGGCCCACCAGTTGCTCCGCCAGCCGTAGCTGCTGACCGAACAGGGCGTGGAGGTCGGGGGAGGCCTCCTGGGGAGCGGCGGGCGCCGCCGGTTCCTGGACCGCGGGTGCCTCTGGTGCCATGGCCGAGGGTTCCCGCACCACCGGCGCGTCGCCCCGCAGTCGCGCGACCCGTTCGGCCAGTCGCCGCGGTGTGTCGGCCGAGTCGAACACCTCGCGGACCGGGACACGGACGCCGTACCGCTGTTCCAGCTCGGTCGTCATGCTCATCAGGGAGAGCGAGTCGGCGCCGAGTTCGAAGAAGGAGCTGTCGGGGGTGATGTCGGCGGTCGGGCGGCCCAGCTTGTCGGCCGTCAACTGCCGTATGGCGTCCACGACTTCATCAGCTTGAGGTTCAGGCCGTTCAGGTGCCGCCACCGGCGTCTCCGTTCGGTACGGCACCCTGCTCCGTCGCAGGGGATGCCCGGGGAGCTGCACCCGGCCGGCGTCGTCGCCGCTGAGCGCCCGCCAGTCCAGCTCGGCGCCCCTGCGGTACAGCGAGCCGAGCGCCGTAAGGAAACCGTGCGCCTGCTCGGCGGCCCCGTCCCCTTCGCCCTGCCCGCTCAGCCAGCGGCTGTCGGGAACGCAGTGCCGGCCGAGCCCGGTGAGGGTCCGCCCGGCGCCGATCTCCACGAAGTCCCGGAACCCCTGCTCGACGGCCGCGTCCATGGTGAGGTCGAAGCGGACCGGCTGCCGGGCCTGCCGGCAGAGATAGTCCACGTCGACCGTCCAGCCCACCGGGCGCGGCTCGCCGTCGGCCGTGGTCACCAAGGGGGTGTGCAGCGGACGGTACGTCACGTCGCGCGCACGGGTCCGGAACTCGTCCAGGGCGCCGGCGATCTCCGCGGAGTGGAACGCCCGGTCGACCGGCAGCGCACGCCACCGCAGGCCGTCCAGGTCGAGCAGCCGTGCCGCCTCCTTCAGGACGTGCGGCGGGCCCGAGAGCACCTGGGCGCGCGGGCCGTTGACCGCGGCGAGTTCCGCACCGGCGGCGTCCGCGAAGCGTAGCGCGGTGGCCTGGTCGGCCCGGACGGCGAGCATGCCCCCGGCCGGACAGCGGGCCTGCATGAGGCGCCCGCGCCAGACGGTGAGCCGCAGCCCGTCCTCCAGGGTCAGGGCGCCGGCCGCGTACAGGGCGGCGTACTCGCCGACGCTGTGGCCGAGCAGGAGACCGGGGCGTATTCCGGTGGCCCGCCAGGCGTCCGCCAGCGCCGCCTGGTGGGCGAAGAGGGCGGCCTGCGCGGTCTCGGTGGGCCAGATGTCGTCTTCCGCGGTGAGACCGGCGAAATCGGTGAGATCGGCGAGACCTGTGCGACCGGGGGCGGCCAGGAGCGGTTCCAGCAGACTGCCGCCGAACTCCCCGGCGTAGAGCTTCTCGCACCGGTCGAGCGTGGCCCGTGCCGCCGGGTGCGTGGCGTAGAGGCCGTTCGCCATGCCGCGGCGGGCGCTGCCCTGGCCCGGGAAGGCGAAGGCGACCGGGCCGGGAGGGGAGGCCTCGGGGTGATTGTCCTCCTCCAGTGCGCGGGCGAGTTCGCCGGCCGTGCGGCCGACCACGGCGGTGCGTGCCGCGCGGTGCGGCCTGCCGAGGGCCAGGGTGGCGGCCACATCGGCGGCCGGGAGGTCCGGCCGGGCCAGCAGCCGGTCGCGGAGCCCGGCCGTCAGCTCGGCGAGGGCCTCGGTGTCGCGAGCCGACACGGGGACCAGGACGGGCAGTTCCTCAGCGGAACGAGGGCGAGCGGGCGGGGCCTCCTCCAGCACCACATGGGCGTTGGTGCCGCCGACGCCGAGCGCGCTGACCCCGGCCCGGCGGGGCACACCGTCCGGCACCGCCCAGGGGCGCAGTTCGGTGGCCAGCGTCAACACACCGTCGGACAGTGGGAGTTCCGGGTTGGGCCGGTTCAGATGCGGTGTCGGCACCAGGGTGCGGTGGCGCAGCATCAGGACCGTCTTGATGAGCCCTGCCATTCCGGCACAGCTGTCGAGGTGCCCGATGTTGGGCTTCACCGAGCCGACGACACAACCGACGGAACGGCCCGGGCGCCCCGCGTTCTCGCCCAGCACCCGTGCCAGCGCCGTGAGTTCCACCGGGTCGCCGAGCCGCGTTCCCGTGCCGTGCGCCTCCACGTACGAGATCGTCTCGGCGGGCACGTCGGCCCTGCGCAGGGCCTGCCGTACGACGTCGGCCTGTCCCTCGACTCCGGGGGCGCTGAAGCCGACCTTGGCGGCGCCGTCGTTGTTGACAGCGGAGCCCAGGATCACCGCGTGCACGGTGTCGCCGTCGGCCAGTGCCCGGTCGAGGCGCTTGAGCAGGACGGCGGCCACGCCGTTGCCGCCGACCGTGCCGTCGGCCTCCGCGTCGAAGGCACGGCACCGTCCGGTGGGGGACAGGATCGACCCGGGGTGGCTGTGATAGCCGGTCTCCTGGGGCAGATGCACGGCCGCCGCGCCCGCCAGCGCCAGGTCCGTCTCGCCGGTCAGCAGCGCCTGGACCGCGAGGTGCACCGCGACCAGCGACGTGGAACAGGCCGTCTGCACACCGATCGCCGGGCCGGTGAGACCGAGCCGGTAGGCGACCCGGGTGGCGAGGAAGTCGGGCTCCTGCCCGATGGCCGTCTGCATTCCGGCGGCGGGGTCGGCCGGGTCGTACGGCGAGCCGGTGACGGACGGCTGCTGGTGGTCGTAGAGGTTCATGCCCGACCCGGCGAACACCCCGACCCTGACGCCCGGCGCGGTCGCCGCGTGGCCGCCGTCCTCCAGCGCCTGGTGGCAGCACTCCAGGAACAGCCGGTGCGCGGGATGCGTGAGCCCGGCCTCCTTGGGGCTCAACCCGAAGAAGTCCGTGTCGAACTCCTCGACGCCGTCGAGGACTCCGGCGACGGGCACGTGGCCGGGCGCGCGGCGCTGCTCCGGGGTGAGGCCCGCCGCCGCGAGCTCCGGCTCGCCGAACACCCGGACGCTGTCCACGCCGTCCCGCAGATTGGCCCAGAACCCCTCCGCCGAGTGCGCGCCGGGGAAGCGCAGCGCCAGTCCGATGACGGCGACCCGTCGTTCGGGGGAGTCCGCGGCGGAGGGGCCTCTGACCGCCTCGGGGGCGGCCGCGGCCGCCGGCCGGCTCGCGAGATGCGCGGCGAGTGCCGTGACCGTCGGATGCTCGAAGAACGCGGTCTGCGCGATCGGCATGCTGAGACGTTCCGCCAGCCGGTTCCGCAGGCGCACCAGCAGTACGGAGGTCAGGCCGAGTTCGTAGAAGGGCACGTCCGCGTCGACCGGACGGCCCAGCAGGGCGCCCAGTTCCTCCCGGACGGCCCGGGTCACGGTGTCCGCGTCCGGCCGGACATCCGGGGCCGTGCCGCCGAAGCCACCGTCCATCAACCTGTTCTGGAGTTCCGCGCGGCGCACCTTGCCCGCCGGGGTGCGCGGGAACTCGTCGGCCGGCACGGGCAGGACGTGGGCGGCGGTGAGCCTGAGGCGGGTGAACAGCGCCGCCTTCAGCTCGGTGGTGATCCGGGTGTCCTCGGCGGCGCCGCGGCTGACGAAGAACACCGCGAGTTCCTCCGTGCCCCGCTCCGGGTGCGGGATGCCGCAGGCGGCTATCTCGCCCTGTCGGACACCGTCGACGGCGGTGGCGGTCTCCTCCACCTCGTGGCAGTACACGTTGTGGCCGTTGAGGATGATCAGGTCCTTGCGCCGGCCCGTGATGACGACCTGGCCGCCGTCGAGGAAGGCCAGATCGCCCGTGTCCAGCCAGTCCCGCCCGGCGGGGTAGGCCGCGGCGTCCGCCTCGGGGTTGTCGACGTAGCCGGGGGTGAGCCGCGCGGGGGAGTGGACCTGGAGCCGGCCGATCCGGCCCGGCGGGGCGAGGTCGCCGTGGTCGTCCACGACGCGCAGGGTGACGCCGTGCGCGGGCGAGCCGGAGGCGACGAAGGTGACGCAGTCGGCGTCCGGGGCGTCCGCACCGGCCGGGACCAGGTCCCCGCCCAGGCTGCTCTTGAGCAGGCGGTGCACGGTCCCCGGCCGGTCGAGCCGGCCGTAGGTGACGGCCGTGACCGTCTCGGCCATGCCCCAGGCCGGGGCGAGGTGCTCCTCGCGCACCCCGTACGGGGCCGTCGCGTCGAGGAAGCGGCGCAGCACCGGCAGCACGACCCGCTCGCCCCCGCACAGCAGGGACTTGAGGCCGCGCAGGTCCCAGTGGCCGTCGGGCCGCTCGGCGAGCGCGTCGGCGACCAGCCGGTAGGCGAAGGTGGGCGCCCAGCCGTGCCGCGCCCGGTGTTCGTGGAGGAGGTCCAGCCAGCGCAGCGGGTCGGCGAGCACATGCTCGGTGGGCGCGTGGACGTTGGTGCAGCCGGTGAAGACCGCGAGCAGGTGGTAGAGCAGGAAGGCGCCGCTGTGGTCGACCGGCAGCCAGTTCACCATGGTGTCGTCCGGGCGGACGTCGAGGATCCGCCGGCTGCTCGCCGCGAAGTCGGCCAGCCCGGCGTGCGTCAGCCGCGCCGCCTTCGGTACGCCGGTGCTGCCCGAGGACAGCATCAGCAGGGCGGTGTCGGACGGGTCCGGCGTGACATGGTCGTCGTCCCTGGCCGGCGTGTTCAGACAGTCCGCGGCGAGGGCGACGCGCGGTGCGGGCGTGGCGTGGGCGAGCGCCGCGGCGCCGGGCGCGTCGGTCAGGACCAGCGGCCGGTCGAGTAACGCGCAGGCCTGCCGCAGGCGTTCGAAGGCCGGGGAGCCCGGCGCCGGATGCTCGGCGATGGCCACCGGCAGGGCACCGCCCAGCACACAGGCCCAGAAGGCGGGGAAGAACTCGGTGAGCGGCAGCCCGCACAGCACCACCGCGTCGCCGCGCCGCAGCCCGTGGGCCCGCAGGCCGGCGAGCATACGGCGGGCCGCGTCCAGCAGTTCGGGATACGACCGTGAGGTCGTGGCGCCGTCGGCGGCGACGGTGACGACAGCTCCGGGAGCGGACCGGGCGGCGCTCAGCAGCGCCCGCACGGCGTCGACCGGATCGTCCTCGGTGCGTTCGGGCTCAGGGCCCCGGCAGACGGCTTGCCCCCGTAGACGTTCCATGAGTGTCCTCTCCCTCTTCTTCACTGGTGGACGAACGGTCTTCGCCGCCGGCGGGCGGACGGTCCTCGGCGCTACGCGCGTCGCGTCGCCGGACGGTGAGCAGCAGCAGGATCAGCGCCCCGCACGCCGCCGCCCCGTGGAAGACACCCACGACGGCGAGCGCGGGCAGGGCCTCGAGCGCGGCCGCGGCGGCGATCGTGCCCAGGGCGAACCCGGACTGCTCGGCGGTGGCGGACAGGCCGAACAGCCGGCCGCGCTGCCGGTCGGGGGCCGCCTGGAGGCGCGAGGTGTAGACGATCTCGGTCCAGCCGTCCGCGAACCCGGCCGCCACGGCCGCCGCGATCAGGGCCGGGGCGGGCGGTCCGGTGAACGCGGCCACGAAGCACAACGACATCGCGCAGGTGCCGACGGCGAACGCGCGCTCGCCCCAGGACGTCCCGTGCGACCGGCGTTTGAGGACCTGGTGGGCCAGCAGGGTGCCCACCGCCCACGCCGCCCAGAACCGGGCCATGAACACCGCCGGCTCTGACGGCTCGGCCGCGTGCGCCGCCAGCGGCAGGGCGACGTTGTGCGACGCGGACGCCAGCGCGTCGAGCCCCCGCAGTGCGATCAGGGCGAGCAACGGGCCCGCGAGGCCTGTGATCCGGCGCCGCAGCCGCCCGCCACGCACTGACGCGGGCTCGTCCCCGTCGCCCTCCGCGGCCCCCGGGTCGTTCACCGCGTCGCCGCCGGTGTCGCTCTCGCCGTCGCTGTCCGTGCGCGGCCGGAGCATCAGCACCGCGACGGCGGACACCGCGAAGCTCGCGGCGTTGACCCCGAACGCGACGCCGAAACCGCCGAGCGAGATGATCGGCGCGGCCGACGCGAAGCCCAGCACCGTGGCGGCGGACCGGGCCGTGACCAGCACGCCGTTCGCCCGGGCGCGGTCGTCCTGCCCGACCATGACCGGAACCGCGCTGCGCAGGGCGACGTTGAAGAACGTGTTCCCCGCGCCCAGCACGACCACCGCCCCGAGCAGCACCCACAGCGGCGTGCGCGACGCCCAGAGAGCGAGCACCACCATGGCGAGGGTCTGAGCGAGGTCCGTCGCCACCATGACGGTCCGGCGCGTGAGCCTGGCGGTCACGGCCCCGGCGGTGAGACCGGCCGTGACACCGGACAGCAGCCGCACCGCCATCACCGCGCCCACGCCCAGGGCGCTGCCGGTGACCTCGTACGAGAACAGGCTGAGCGCGATCAGGTTCAGGTAGGTCCCGTAGGCCGACACGGCGTGCGCGACCACCAGGGACCGGAACCTCCAGTCCACCCCCGTCACCAAACTCCTCAACCTGGCAGGGCCAGGATTCGGCCGCTCGGCATATTCGATCGCAGCGTAGCCCGACGAAGGGGCGGGGGCGGGGTGTTGTCGAGTATCCGGTGATCAGCGCGATGCCGACGGCGGCCGGGGATGTCAGCCCGGCGAGGCCAGCGACCGGTCCCTCACCCGTTCCAGATGCCGGGCGAACACCTCGCGCGCGTCCGGCGTCAGGGTCCGCAGGGCCATCAGTGCCGTGATCACCACGTCGCACAGTTCCGACTGGACGTCGTCCCAGCCGTGGGTCACGCCCTTGCGCGGGTTCTGGCCGGTCGCGCCGATCACCGCCTCGGCGACCTCCCCGACCTCCTCGGACAGCTTCAGGATGCGCAGGAGCACGCCCTCGCGGCCCTCGACGGGGCGGTTGGTGTCGAGCCACTCGCACAGGGTGTCGACGGTGGCCCACAGTTCGGGTCCGGGCGATGTCTGATCGTTCATGGGGCGGCAGCCTGCCACGAGGGTCTGACAACGCCCGATCCGCCGCCCTACTCCAGGTACTCCTCGTCGAACAGTGGGTCCTGCTCGCCCTCCTTGGCCTTCCGCAGCCGCCTGGTGCGCGCCCCCACGACCAGCACCGTCCCGGCCGCCGTCGCGGCGAACGCCACCGGAATCATCCAGCCCCGGTTCACGGCGTGCCCGAGCAGATGGTCCAGGGAGAGCCGCCCCGGGCCGGTGACGGCCAGGCCGGCGGCCGTCAGGCCCAGCGTCGCCGCGTACTCGTAGCCGCCGCCCTGGTTGAAGAACCCGTTCGGCGTGTGCACCGCGGCCGCCCCCGCCATCGCACCGGCCGCCGCGGCACCGGCCGCCGGAGTGGCCAGGCCCAGGGCCAGCAGCGTGCCGCCGCCGGTCTCCGCGAGGCCGGCCGCCGTCGCGCTCACCTCGCCCGGGACGTAGCCCACGGACTCCATGAACTGGCCGGTGCCCTCGATGCCGCCCCCGCCGAACCAGCCGAACAGCTTCTGCGTGCCGTGGGCGGCCAGCACACCGCCCGTCCCCAGCCGGAGCAGCAGCAGGCCCAGATCACGTCGGTGGTAACGCCTCACGTCGTCTCCCGGAGCGGACAGCAGGAACAGCGGACAGCAGGGACAGTGGACAGCAGGGACAGCGGAGCACTGTCGTCGTTCCCACCGTCGCACCCCTGACCTCCCCTGACACCCGGCGGAGCCGCCCGGGACGCCGTTCGGGTGGCACGGGTGGCGTGGTCCGCCGACCGGTACGAGGCTGACTGGCATGACGATTCAGACCACGCGCCTCAGTGACCCGGCCGTCCGCGCCTTCGTGACCGCCGTGAACAATCACGACCGCGAGAGCTTCATGGAGCTCCTCGCGCCGGGCGCGACCATGGCGGACGACGGCTCCGACCGCGACCTCGCCGACTGGGTGGACCGGGAGATCTTCTTGTCCCACGGCCATATGCAGGTCGACAGCGAGTCCAATGACGGCCGCTCCCTCGTCGCCCACTACAACAACGACACCTGGGGCGAGATGCGCACCCGGTGGAGCTTCACGGTCGACGACGACGGCAGGATCTCCCGCTTCGAGACCGGGCAGGCCTGAAAGACCCTGTCCCGGGGTCTTGCCTTCGCGTGGGCTTCAACTCATAGCGTCCCCGGGCATGGACACCACACGCACACTGGGACGCAGCGGCATCGAGGTGAGCGCCCTGGGCTTCGGCTGCTGGGCGATCGGCGGGGAGTGGCAGGGGCCCGACGGGCAGCCGTTCGGCTGGGGCAAGGTCGACGACGAGGAGTCCGTACGGGCGGTGCGGCGCGCCCTCGACCTGGGTGTCACCTTCTTCGACACGTCCGACAACTACGGCACCGGGCACAGCGAACGCGTGCTGGGCCGGGCCCTCGGCAAGCGCAGGGCCGACGTGGTCGTCGCCACCAAGTGGGGCTACCTCTTCGACGAGCGGACACGGACCGCCGACGGCAGCGACGACTCCCCGGCCCACCTGCGCCGCGCGCTGACCGCGTCCCTGCGCCGCCTCGACACGGACCATGTCGACCTGTACCAGTTCCACATCGGGGACGCCGCCCCCGAGCGGGCCGCCCTGCTCCGCGACGCCTGCGAGGAACTGGTGCGCGAAGGGCTGATCCGCGCCTACGCCTGGAGCACCGACGACCCGGCCCGCGCCGCCGTGTTCGCCGAGGGCCCGCACTGCGCCGCCGTCCAGCACGCCCTCAACCTCCTGCAGGACGCGCCCGACATGCTCCGGCTGTGCGAGGAGGCGGGCCTGGCCAGCATCAACCGCAGTCCGCTCGCCATGGGGCTGCTCGCCGGGAAGCGCCCGGCCCACCAGCCGCTGGAGAGCGGGGACATCCGCAGCAGGCCGCCCGCCTGGCTGCAGGGGTTCGGCGACGGATCCGGCGCCGACCCGGAATGGCTCGCCCGCGTCGAGGCCGTCCGCTCCATCCTCACCAGTGAGGGCCGGACCCTCGCCCAGGGCGCCCTGGCCTGGCTGTGGGCCCGCAGTCCCGCCACCGTCCCGATCCCCGGCTTCCGCTCGGTCGCGCAGGCGGAGGAGAACGCGGGTGCGATGGAGAAGGGAGCACTGACCGGCGGGCAACTGGCCGAGATCGACCAGTTGCTCGGGCGGTAGCCGCCGTCGAGTTGTGCGGCAGTCGTTCCACGTACCGGTGCGTACCCCGCGGTCCCACGCGGGGTCCACCCCCACCCGGTGCCGTGGAACGACTGCCGCCTCCCCCCTGGATGTGGCCGACGGAAGCTGTCTGCTCCAAGTGTGAAGCTTTGGTGTAGGAGAGTTGAGCATAAGCGCCCGACCGGCCGCAATAGGGCGGACGTTGTAATTCCGGTTGTGCAGGTTGACGAGTTGACGAACCCGGGACCGGTACTCAGCCGCGCCCGATGTACGGCATCGCCGTAGCGAGTACGGTCGCGAACTGCACGTTCGCCTCCAGCGGCAGCTCCGCCATGTGCCGCACCGTGCGGGCCACATCGGCGACGTCCATCACCGGTTCCGGGGCCACCTCCCCGTTCGCCTGAAGCGCTCCCGTCTGCATACGGGACGTCATGTCGGTCGCCGCGTTGCCGATGTCGATCTGCCCCACCGCGATCCCGTACGGCCGCCCGTCCAGCGACAGTGCCTTGGTCAGGCCGGTCAGCGCGTGCTTGGTCGCCGTGTAGGCCACCGAGTGCGGGCGGGGCGTGTGCGCGGAGATCGAGCCGTTGTTGATGATCCGCCCGCCCCGCGGGTCCTGCTCCTTCATCTGCCGGTACGCCGCCTGCGCGCACAGGAACGCCCCGTTGAGGTTGGTGTCCACCACATGCCGCCACGCGTCGTAGGGCAGCTCCTCGACCGGGACGCCGCCCGGTCCGAACGTGCCCGCGTTGTTGAACAGCAGGTCGACCCGCCCGAAGCGCCCGACGGTGTCGGTGAAGAGGGCGGACACGTCCTCGGGGCGTGAGACGTCCGTCCGTACGGCGAGAGCCGCGCCCTCGGGCGCCAGGGCCGCCGTCTCCTCCAGCGTCCCGACGCGCCGGCCCGCCAGCGCCACCGACCAGCCCGCGCGGAGCAGTTCCACGGCGACCGCCCGGCCGATACCGGAACCCGCCCCGGTCACCACCGCGACCGCATTTTCCTTGGCATTCATGGGCCCGCAGCGTACGGGAGGCCCGGCCATGCGGAACTCATCCGCCCGTCACGTGAGCGCGGTGTGCACGTCGTCCAGGTGTCGACCCCGGCCACTCCAATGCCCCGTGCAGCCATTCGCCAGGGGAGGACCGGATGACACCCGCAGCACACCCGTCCCAGCACGCCCCCGAACTCCGCGCGGCAGCCCGGCACATCGGCCGCCGCGGCTTCCTCACCACCACCGGGGCCGCCGCCGCGCTGGCCTTCGCGACCAATCTGCCCTCGGCCGGAGTCGCGGCCGCCGCCGAACTCGACGCCGCCCGGATCACCGAGAACCCGTTCACGCTGGGCGTCGGCTCCGGCGACCCCCATCCCGGCTCCGTGATCCTGTGGACCCGCCTCGCACCCGCCCCGTTCCAGGCCGACAGCGGACTGCCCGCCGAGCGCGTCACCGTCCAGTGGGAGCTGGCCCACGACGAGCGGTTCCGCCGCATCGCCCGGCGCGGCACCGTCACCGCGCACCCCGAGTTCCACCACACCGTCCACGTCGAGGTGAGCGGCCTGGAAGCCGGCCGCGTCCACTACTACCGCTTCCGCGTCGGCCGTTGGGTCAGCCCGGCCGGACGCACCCGCACCGCCCCGGACCCCGGCATCCGCGTCCCGGAACTCACCCTCGCCGCCGTCTCCTGCCAGGCCTACCACGACGGCTACTACACGCCGTACGCCCATCTCGCCGCCGACGACGTCGACCTCGTCTTCCACCTCGGCGACTACCTCTACGAGTACGCCGTCAACTCGGCGGGCGGGCAGCGCAAGTACACCGACCGCACCCTGCCCGACCTGTTCAACCGGGAGACGCTGACCCTGGAGGACTACCGCCTGCGGTACGCCCTCTACAAGTCCGACCCCGACCTGCGCGCCGCACACGCCGCGCACCCCTTCGTCGTCACCTGGGACGACCACGAGACCGAGAACAACTACGCCGACGAGATCCCCGAGAACGACGTCCCGCCGGAGGAGTTCCTGCTGCGCCGCGCCGCCGCCTACCGCGCCTACTGGGAGAACCAGCCGCTGCGCAGCCCGCAGCGCCCGGCCGGACCTGACATGCGGCTCTACCGCCGCCTGACCTGGGGCCGGCTCGCCCAGTTCGACGTCCTGGACACCCGCCAGTACCGCTCCGACCAGGCCTACGGCGACCAGGCGCACGTCCCAGGACCCGAGTCCGACGACCCGGCGCGCACCATGACCGGCGCGACGCAGGAACGATGGCTGCTCGACGGCTGGCGCTCCTCGCGGGCGCTGTGGAACGTCGTACCGCAGCAGGTCATGTTCGCCCGGCGGCACATGGACGCGACCACCCCGTCACGGGTGTCGATGGACGCCTGGGACGGCTACAGCGCCTCACGCCGGCGCGTCCTCGACGGGGCGAAGGCCGCCGGCGTCGAGAACCTGATGGTGCTCAGCGGCGACGTCCACTCGGCGTACGCCTTCGACATCAAGGACGACTTCGCCGACCAGACCTCGGCCACCCTCGGCACGGAGATCGTGGCCACCTCGGTCTCCAGCGGCCGGGACGGCGCCGAGAAGCCCCCGACCTGGGACACCTACATGTCCGCCAACCCGCATCTGAAGTTCTTCAACGGACGGCGCGGCTATGTGACGGTCGCCCTGGGCCAGGAGTCGGCGCGGGCCGACTTCAAGACGGTGCCGTACGTGACCACGCAGGGGGCGCCCGTCACGACGGCCGCGTCCTTCGTCACGGAGGCGGGGGAGCAGGGGCTCAAGCCGGCGTGAGGCGCGGCTCGCCCGTCTCGCCGGGGTAGCGGACGCCGACGCGTTCCCGGATCGCGTCGAGCGTCCGCATCACGGCGAGCGTGCCGTCGAGCGGGACGAGCGGGGACTCGGTCTCGCCGGCGCGCAGGGCGCGCATCACCTCGGCGGCCTCGTGGCGCAGGCTGTTGCGAGGCCCGTCCGCCGGGTCGGCCGTGAAC
>NZ_JBHUQX010000180.1:0-17792 GCF_042674225.1 Streptomyces sp. NPDC056948 | reverse complement strand
GCCTCGTAGCCGCGGGGCGTCAGCCGCGGCTCTTGCCCAGGAGCTTGTTCATCTCGCCGATCTCGGTGTTCTGCGCGGTGACGATGTCACCGGCCATGGCCTTGGCGGGACCGTAACGGCCCTTGTTCTTCTCGACGGCGGCCATCTTCACGGCACCCTCGTGGTGCTCGACCATCAGGGCCAGGAACTTCGTGTCGAAGGCCTTGCCCTCGGACTTCTCCAGCTCGGCCATGTCCTCGCCGCCCATCATCCCGGGCATGCCGGAGTGGCCCGCGGCGGAGTGGGCCATGGAGTCCGCCGACCCGGGGGCGTCCTCACCCCACTGCTTCAGCCAGCCGGTCATGGTCCTGATCTCCGGGTCCTGGGCCTTCTCGACCCGCGCCGCCAGGTCCTTGACCGCACCGGAGGCGGCCCGGCCGTCGGCCAGCCGCGCCATCTCCAGCGCCTGCCGGTGGTGCGGGATCATGCCCTGCGCGAAGGAGACGTCCTGGGCGTTGTGCGAGGCGGCGCCGTTGTCGGCCCCGCTGTCGCCGCCGTCACCGTCGCCGCCGCACGCGGCGAGGACGAACGTGGCGGCACCGGCCGCCGCCACGAGGGCGGCCCTGCGGGTCAGGGTACGGATGCTGTTCATGCGTGAACTCCTGCTTCTGCGAGGAAAGGGATGTCCGGACACGTCGACGCACCGCACCGGTAGGTGAACCGGCGTGGCGCGTGCGTGGTGTCTAGATCCGCAGAAGCTGGAGTTCGGCGAGGGAGGGCGGGGCACGCGCACCCTCCGCCTCCCCGCCCGCGAACGCCCGTACGACGTCCGCCGCTACGCCCCCGGGGACCGGGTCGGGAACAAGCGGGGGCAACACCGGCCCACCACTCAGTGCCCCCGACGCACAGGTCGCGTCGGCATGATGGACGGACCCGCCACCGCAGTGCGCGTAGGGCGTGGCCTGGGAGTGCGTCTGAGGTGCGTGACTGTCCGACACGTGCATCCCCTGCGGGACAACACCCCCGGGCGCCAGCCCGTGCATCCCCAGCAACCCCGCCAACAGCCCCAGCACACACAGCACACGCCACCGCCGGACGGCTGATCGCGGAGCGCGCTGGACGGGGCTGTTCACGGTGCCCATCGTAGAGAAGCGCCCCGGCAGATATCAGCTCGGGGCGTTTTTCGATGATCCGGTGAGCACGGACGGTTTCGAACGCCACCGACGTCGCGATCGCCCTGGCGAACCTGCGCGCAGCGCACGAGGCAGCTCGACTGGTCGGCGTCGCAGCGCTTCAGCTACAAGGACGTCACGACGAGCGAGGCACAGGGCAAAACGCTCAACGAGGGCGCTGAAGTCGTCCGGCTTCTGCAAGGCCTGACCATGCGTCACCGAATTCGCCCGGCCGCCCAATCCCCACGGCCGGGCATGCCCCAAGGACGTGCCCGTGGTCCGCGGCGGGGCTGAACGCCAGCCGCCGCCAGTAACCCTGAGCTGGGATGTTGCAACGACAACTGGAACGGAAGTCGGGCGGGAGGGGGCCCTTCGTCATGCCCGAACGTTCAACCCGCGCCGGACGCGGTGGATCAAGTTCTGCGCATCAGCGCCGTACACCGCGGACTCCTGCAACGTCCGCCAGACCCGCAGGTAGGAGCCCACGGACTCCGCGTCGTCGAGCCAGATCTCAGCGTGCCAGTCCTCAGCGATGACCAACCGCTCGTCCAGGACCCAGAACCCGTTCGCGGTCGGAATCCTCAGCGACGCACCGAGCGGGACGACACCCAGCTCCACCGTGTCCAGCCCGACCGTCCCCATGAGCCGGTCCAGTTGCGCGGCGAGCACCGCGGGTGGACACACGAGTGCGTGCAGGGCCGCCTCCCACACCAGGGCATGGAAGCGGCGCCCGGGCTCGTACAGCCAGGCCTGGCGCTGCATGCGCGCGCGTACAGCTGCGTCGGTGTCGCGCAGAGTGCCTTGGAGGTCGGCGTACCTGAGGAAGATCGCTCGAGCGTAGTCGGCCGTCTGGAGCATGCCGGGAACGACGGCCTCTTCCCACGCATAGATGGCCCGGGAGCGGTCGACCTCGATGTTCCAGCTGTCCTGTACGGGGCGGTGACCGGCTGCGAGCTGGCGGCGCCACGACCGGATGTGCGATTCGAACCCCCTGGAGCCGGGCGGCGAGTTCCTCGAACGTGTCCGGCTGCCCGACAGCGTCTGCCCACGCCCGGAGATCGTCGCTGGTCGCGGTCTGCCGGCCGCCCTCCAGCTTGTACACCTTGGAGTGCGGCCAGCCGAGCCGCTCGGCCAGCACGGTGCCGGTGAGACGGCCGTCAGGAGCGGACAGACGCAGCTCGCGCAGACGCATCCCGAGCGCCTCCCGTGCCTGCTGATAGTCCGTGCTCACCGGTGTCGGGTCAGCCCTTCATGTCCATCTGTGCCGCGAACTCGTCGTAGGGGACGGAGGCATGCACGGCTGCGTCCCGCACCTGGCAGTAGCGCAGCACCTCGGCAGGCTCCGTGATGATCTCCACGTCGTGGAAGACGTCCTGGTCGTCGAAACGAAGGACGGCGACCAGCCGCGAGTCGAAGAGCCAGAAGTCCTCGGCGGGCAGGTGCACCTGGTCGGCATCCGCACGCCACAGGTTGCGGGCGTCCTCTCCGGTGGCCTCGTTGACGCGGGCATAGCTGAGGAGGAACCTCTGCCCGTCGGTCGGCGGATGGTCGACTACGCGCACGCGGCCGACGTACTTACCGGCGGCAGTCTGCTGGCGGATGTTCTGGCACCAGTCGCTGTCGAGGTCGGACGGGGCCTCGCCGGTCGCCAGGAACTCTTCGAAGCCCAGGTCTTCGCGGTCGGAGGCGTAGCCGCGGCGGGTCTCCAGGTGCCACGCCGAGTGCTCGAACGTCTCGAACAGTCGGCCGAACTCTTCCAAGCCGATCAGCTTGGGCACGCGCTTCATCTCCTTCGGGCCGTGGTTGACGAGCAGCTCGCGGGGCACGACCACCGCGGCGTCGTCCAATCCGAAGTACTGCAACTGGGCCCGGTCCGCAGGATCGGTGAGAGGCCTCCCCTGCACGATGATCTCGCCGCTGTCGATGTCCTCGTGAACTGCGGGGCACCCGCCGTTCTTGCTGTCCGTGCCGTTGAACCGCAGTCGTCGCATGGTTCCTCCACTGCCGGTGACCGGTGTCGTGTTCAGCATCACCACGCTCGGGGCGCCGTACTACGGGCTACACCCCGTTTCGTGCGACCACGCGAGAACATCCGGTCAGCTCCCGAGAACATTCGAGAACATCACATCGCGGCCGTCAACACCGCCTCCGTACGGTCCTGTCCATGGCCGAAGCATCCGCAACGGAAGTCGACCCGTTCGCCGCTACGGAGTCCCTCCGGGCGGTCTTGGACGGGGTCGGCATCGTGTTCCCCTCCCTGACCGTGGACCCGGCCTCGCCGAGTCTCCGCCTCGTGGAACTGGGCCGCGTACCAGCGGACGTGGCCATGCGGCTGGCACGCGCAATCCAGCAAGGGAGCCCCATGACATGAGCGCGAAGCTACAGACCTCCCCAGACACCACTGCACTGGCCCCGCCGGACCTCGCGACGATGCGCGAGACGGCCCACCGCGTGCTTGGCCCAGACAGTGCACCCGACGCCGTGCCACCAGCTGGTGAGGAGCTGGACACGCTCACCGCCGCGCTACGCGGTCACATCGAGTTGCTCGCGCCTGAGGTCGAGCGGGCAGCCGGACAACTGCCGGAGAATGCCCCGACCCGATCCAGCGCCCTGGCCTGTGTCGGCGAGGCCTCCGGCAAGCTCCGCGCCCCCGAACTCAGCTCTGCCCCGCTGAGCGGCACCGTGATGTACGCCCGGCGACTCGCGCGCGTCCTGGCCGCCCTCTGCGACCACTACGAGATCGTCAGCGCGGGGATCGAAGTGACGTCCATGCAGAGGGCGTTCGTGCGCCTGGCGGACCACTGCCTGGGGTGCGCAACGTGCCGGGCCGTGGGCGACAAGGGCTGGAACGCAGGACTCCCCTGCGAGGAAGAGAGCAGGCTGTACGAGGTATACCGGGCAGCACGCGCCCGCGCCTCCGCAGCTCGGCTCGCTCGCCGCCACGCAGCGGGAGTCCCAGCGTGACCACTACCGAGGCGGAACCCGAGGACCAGACGACGTCCGACGCCGAGTTCCAGAGGCTCGGCGCGCAGCTGGTGCGCACGGCGAAGTCGCCGCTCGCCAAGGCCGCCGTCCAGGCGCTCGTCGAGGAGAGGACCATCCTCGAGGTCCCCGCCGTCCGGCACGCCCTGATCGACGACACCGGCCGCAACGCGAAGGCCGACTTCGACGGGTTGCTGGGCCTCCAGTACGCCCTGGGCCTGGACGAGCAGCAGCGCTCGTTTCTCGGCCTGGTCCTGTCGATGGTCGGCATCGGTATGACCACCATCGCGGCCGTGCGGGACCTGGACGACCGCTGCCTGCCGATCATCCTCCGGGCCATCCTGCGACTCGCGGACAACGACACCATCGCCGTCGGCACCCGGCTGTGAACTCCCGGCGCGCCCTTACGCCGCACGGTCGTTGAGACACCAGCAGCACCCAGCGATCGGAGACCCCATGGCAGGCATTGAGTTTGAAGCAAAGGCCCTCGACATCGACCCCGCGAAAATGGCGCGGCTCATCACCGAGGCCGGCGGCACCTGCGCGACCGAGACTCGCCTCATGCGGCGGTATGTGTACGACACCGTCCCCGCCGTCCCCGGCCGCTGGGTGCGGCTACGCGATACGGGAAGCGGCGTCACCCTGTGCGTGAAGCAGATCACCACGGACGCCGTCGGCGGGACCCACGAGACCGAAGTGACCGTCGACAGCTTCGAGGAAGCCGCCGCGCTACTGCGGCTCACCGGCCTGACGCCGCGCAGCTACCAGGAGAACCGGCGCACCTCCTACACCCTCGGCGCCGCCCGCCTCGAGGTCGACGAGTGGCCGCGCATCCCGCCGTACCTGGAAATCGAGGCCGACGAGGAAGCCCAGGTGTGGACGGCCGCTGCCGCGCTGGGCCTCGACCCCGACCAGCTCACCTCGATGAACACCACCAAGGTCTACGGCCTGTACGGCATCGACCTGGACTCCATCGCCGATCTGCGCTTCGAGTAGGCCGGCGCCTGCTACTCCGGCCGGGGCACCGCGCCCCGGCCCGCCCGCAGAGGGGGGCACCATGCACGACCTGAGCGACGTGCCGGTGGAAGTGAAACCGGACCGCACCCTGCGCGTGAAAATCATCGACGCGTGCGGCCTCGCCTGCTCGTTCTGCCACAACGAGGGAACACCCGTCGCCGCACCGGGCAACACCGGTCGCGTCTCCATCTACCTCCGCACCAACGGCGCCGACTTCTTGCCCGGCCGGATCGCCGCCGACGCAGACTTCGCCCTGGCCCTCGCCGCCATTCGCGGCAGCCTCCCGACGAGCGAAGTGCACTTCACCGGCGGTGAGCCGACCCTGCACCCCGACCTGCCCGGCCTGATCACCATCGCCCGGCGCCTCGGACTCACGGTCGGACTCACCTCGAACGGCGAGAACGGCGCCGCGGTCCTGCCCGCCGCCGCGGCAGCCGGCCTGGACCGCATCAACCTGTCGGTGTTCGGCACGACTCCGGCCGAACTCGCCGCTGTGCAGGCGCCGCGTCTCGCCTCGCCGAAGCTCGCCGAGCGCAAGCTGGCCGCCCTCGACGCAACGATCAAGACCGCGACAGCGCACGGCATAAAGGTCTCCGCCAACATCGTGATCCTCGACCGCGGCCACGTCGACCGCGTGCTCCGCATCATCGAGCGACACGGCCGCTCCGTCGTGGTCCGCATGCTCGTGTCGCTGGAGGACGGGGGCGCATCGCTGGCCGCCATGCGGGATGTCGTCGACCACCTGGGCGCTGTGCCGGTCCGACGCATCATCACGGCAGGGGCGTCCGATCAGCGGGTGCGGTACCGCATGCCGGACGGGCGCACGCTGTACGCGAAGAGCATCCGGCCCGTGCGCCTGCCCGAGACGTGCGCCGACTGCCGGTTCGACAACCCGGACGACTGCCAGGAGGGGTACTACGGGGTCCGGTTGTACCGCGCTGCGGACGGCCCGTTCATGGTCGGTGTGTGCATCCAGCGCATGGACCTGTGTCTGCCGCTCGGCGAGTTCGTGATGAGTCAGCGCTGCCGCGAGGTAGCGGTCTTCCGCGACGACGAGGCAGCGCGGCTGACCCGGCGGCACGCTGCGCCAGCAACAAGCGACCCCAGGTGAACGTCCGCTGGCGCCTCCGAGGCCGGCCGGACCGCCCTGTCATCCCCCGCCCGGGGCGGCGGGCTGCTCAACGCACGAGGTCGGCGAGCGGAACGTTGAGGCTCGGGGCACGCTGGGCCGTCTCGTACCGGTGGATCGTCTTGTGGTCGAGGCCGACGCGCTCCCCTAACTGGAGCTGAGAAAGGCCCGCACGCCGGCGGACCTCACGGATGCGGTCCCCGGTAACCCGGCAGCGGGCGTGTACCCAGTCGGGCTTGGGGTCGAGTGGCACCCCCCAGTGCATACGCCGACGCCGGCATGCCCGGAGTGGGCAGGATGACGCGCGGGTGTACCTGTGTCCGCCCGCGGCCGGTCATCCTCTGCTCTGATGATCGTTTGGGGATGCGGACTCTTTGTGGACTCCGATCACAGAGGAGGCCCCCCAGGATGATCCCTGGAGGGCCTCTGACCTGCTATCTAATCCGGTGGGCGCGGACGGTTTCGAACCGCCGACATCCTGCTTGTAAGGCAGGCGCTCTACCCCTGAGCTACGCACCCGGCTCCCAGGCCACACGCCCAGGACGAGTCGACAGCCTACATTGCCCGGGGCGCGGACCGGCAATTCTGTTTCCCCGGGGCGGTCCGGGGGTTATCCCCCCTTCGGATCCGGGAGTGGCCCGGATCCCCCGGCGGGCCCCGGGTCCATACGGTCGTAGAGCGCTCAGGGAGCGCCCGTCGTCCGCCCAGGGGGAGATCGCCATGGCCCGCACCATCCGCACCACCGGCACCACGCGCACCACCCGCTCCGCTTCCGTCCGCGCGATCGCCGTCGCCGGTGCCGTGGGCGTTCTCGTCGCGGGGCTCAGCGCCTGCGGGGCGTCCGCCGGGGACGACACCGACCCCGACCACCGGTCCTTCGATCTCCAGGGCCGCACCCTGACCCTCGACTCCGACGACTCCGCCCTCGAGATCGTCGCCGCCGACCGGAACCCGGAGGGCAAGATCGAGGTCACCCGGTGGTTCCAGGGCTCGGTCGTCGTCGGCAAGGAGCCCAAGGTCACCTGGTCGATGCGGGACGACCGGCTGGTGCTGCGGCTGAAGTGCTCCGGCGTCGTTGCGGACTGCGCGGCCAAGCACCGCATCGAGGTGCCCCGCGGCATCACCGTGAAGGTCCAGGACGGCGACGGCAGCGTGCGGGCCCGGGGCTTCCGGGACCCGCTGAGCATTCGTACGGGCGACGGCTCCGTACGCGTCACCGACACCACCGGGCCCCTGGAGCTGCGCACCGGCGACGGATCCATCCGCGCGGAGGTCTCCTCCCGTGACATCCGCACCCACACCGGCGACGGCTCGGCCCGCCTCGAACTCGGCGTCGTGCCGGACCGCGTGGAATCCCGCAGCGGCGACGGTTCCGTGATCATCGCGCTGCCCGAGGCGACGTACCGCGTGACCACCAAGACGGGCGACGGCGGGGCGGATGTGTCCGTGCCCCGCGACGAGAGCAGCTCCCATGTGGTGTCCGCCCGGACCGGCGACGGCAATGTGACGGTCCGAACAGCGAACTGACCGGCCCGTGTGTTCGTCCTCAACCGGTGGGAGAATGACACCGGGCAGGGTGGACAACAGCACGGGAGAGGGATGTGACGGCGACACCAGGGCAGCCGGACTCGCCGTCGGTGCCGCGCGCGCACGGCCCGCGCCGCCCCATCCGTCACCCCGTCCCCCGCATCCCGGGCCGTCCGCTGCGGGACGCGCTCACCCTGATGGCGCTGCCGCTGGTGGCCGCGCTGGCGCTGCCCGCCGCCTTCGCGGGCGGGGGCACCCGGCGCTGGTTCGGCGGTCGTGCCGAGAGCCAGCGGGCCGAGGCCCAGGCCGCGAAGGACGCCGCGGCCGCCGCCTTCTACGAGCTGGACACCGCCCAGCGCGACCTGCGCATCTCGATAGAGACGATCAACGCTGTCGACGACTCCCCCGCCGCCCGGCGCGCCGTCGCCGATTTCGACGCCCTCGGCAGCCGCATCGACGAGGTCAGCCACGGGTACATCAACGCCGTCGACGCCCACGACCTCGACCGCGACGACCTGGAGGCCTCGGCCGCCTCCCGCGCCCGCACCGAGCTGACCGCCGCCAAGGAGGAGCTGGACCGGGTCAAGCAGGAACTGGACCGGTTCGCCGACGGCCTCGGCCCCCTGCTCGGCAAGGCCGAGACCCAGCTCGCCCGCCTCGCCCCCGCCGTCGAGCGCGCCCGTCAGGCCCTGCTCGGCGCCTCCAACGCCCTCGACGCCGTACGAGCGTCGAACTTGAAGGCGGACGACCTCGCCGCCCGGCTCGCCGTCCTCTCCCCGGAGCTGACCAAGCTGAACCAGGGCGCCGGCCGGCACGGCGTGCCGGAGACCCTGGAGCGGGCCGAGCGGGTCACCCGCGAGGCCGAGGCGATCCGCGTGGAGGCCGAGCGGCTGCCGGACCGCGCCGCCGAGATCGACCACCGGCTCGTCTCCCTGCGCACCCGCGCCCAGGCCCTCACCACCCGCTCCGAGCAGGTGGACCCGATCCTGAGCGAACTCCGCCGCCGCTTCACCGCGGCCTGCTGGCAGGACCTCCAGCGCGTCCCCGACGACGCCGCCGAGCACGTCCGCCAGGCCGAGACCAAGCTGGCCGAGGCCCGGTCCGCCCGCGCCGAGCAGCGCTGGGCCGACGCGACGGCCCTGCTGTCGACCGTACGGGCCCTGCTGAACAGCACGGACGAGGCCGTCTCGGCCGCCGGCGACCGCCTGCACCGCCTGAACGCGGTGCAGAAGGACCCCCAGCAGGAGATCGAGCGCACCCGCTTCGCCATCCGCGACGCCCAGCGCCTCGCCATGGCCGGCCGCAACACCCCCGACCCGCAGGACGCCCGCCCCCTGGACGACGCCGTGTCCCGCCTGGACCGTGCCATCGCCACGCTCGACGGCCGCCACCCCGACTACTGGCACTTCCTCACGGAGACGGAGGCGGTACGCCGGGCCGTGGCCCGCGTGGTCTCCCGGATCCGCGAGGAGCGAGGGACCGGGCACTGAGCCCGGCCCCCGCCCGGTCTCAGGTGCGATAGGCGTAGTAGTACGCGTTCGGGTCCGACGCGACGAGGCTCGCCACCGACCTGCGGAGGGTGTTGGTGGAGTGGTAGGTCACGTAGGGCACGCCGCCGCTCTTGGACGTGACGATCATCGTGTGGTCCTTGGACCCGTCCCGGTTGAAGTCCATCTGGAGGACGTCACCGACCTCGAGCTGGTAGACGTTGGCGAGCGGCTTGGTCCGCTTGGAGTTCTGGGCGAACCAGGACCACTCGTTGACGCCGACGAACGAGTCCGACTGGATGTCGGCGTTCCCGAACCACTTGGTGTAGTCGTAGACATAGCCGGGGACGTGCTTCCAGCCGCCCGACTTGAGGGACTGGCTGACGAAGTTGGTGCAGTCGCCGCCCGCGCCGTGGCCGCTGAAGTCCGGGTAGTCCTTGTTGTAGACGTTCCAGTGCTTCTCGGCATAGGCCGCCATGGCCTTGTAGTCGTACGTCGTGCCGGTCTTCGGGACGGCGGCCGGGTTGCGGGTGGTCGCCGCGCGCGGGGCGTTCGGCATGGTGTCCTCGGCGGTGGTCGCCTTGACGGGGGCCGGCTTGGAGAGCGTGTTCACCGCGAGACCGCCCTGGCCGGTGTCGCGGATGCCGGTGAGCTGCCAGTCGCCCTGTCGATCGGCCTTGAAGGTCAGCTCGTGCCGGGCCTGGAAGCCGGTGGTCTTCGGCGCGTCACCACGGACCTGGGCGTACGTCAGGGTCGTGGTCTCGGTGACCGCCGCCTCGGCCGTACGGCCCGTCACTCGCGTGGCGTCCAGGGTGACGGTGGTGCGGGCCTTGCCGTACGTCTCGCCCGCCTTCGCCAGGCTCTCCTTGCGCTGCCCCAGCGCGGACAGGGTGGCGTCCTCGGAGCGGGCCGTACCGGAAGACAGCTTGACGTCACCGGAGAAGCCGTCGGTCAGCGGCTTCTCCTGATCAGCCTGCCCACCGTCGACCAGGGCGTTGGTGCGATCGGTGAAGACCGCGTCCGCCAGCCGCTGGAAGGTGGCCTTGGTGCGCGCGTCCACCGACGGGTCGTCCAGGACCGCCGCGCCGGCGCTCCAGTTGGGCAGCAGGGCGACTCCGGCGACGACCGAGGTCGCCGCGGCCCCGAGTATCGTGACGCGGCGTCGGGTCCCGTTCAACTTCCTTGATTTCACTGGTGATTTCCCCTCTTGCCCCGGCCAAGGGTTGCCGGGGGGAGGAGATCTTCGCATGAGGTGTGTGGTTATTGTGAAGAGGGTTGCTCCTGTTACTTCACGACGGTCGACCAGTCAGGCGACTGCGCCGGGTCCAGGCCGCGCAGCCGTCGCAGCGTCTCGGGCTTCTGCACGTCGAGCCAGTCGGCCAGCTCCCTGAAGGACACGCACTTGACGTCCTTCTTCGTGCACACGCTCTTGATGACCTCGTCGACGGCCCTCATGTAGATGCCGCCGTTCCAGTCCTCGAAGTGGTTGCCGATGAACAGCGGGGCGCGGCTGCCGTAGTACACGCGGTTGAAGCCGGACATGTAGGAGGCGACGGTCTGCTGTTCCCATTGGGGGTAGTTCGCCGGGTCGCCCTCGGTCTCGCCCTCGGACTGGTTGTAGAGGAAGTTGAAGTCCATCGACAGGCCCTGGTACTTACCGCCCTCGTACGGGAGCATCTGCAGCGGGAAGTCCCAGATGCCGTTCTTCTTGCCGGGCCATATCTGGAAGTCGCCCGCGGAGCTGGCGTCGTAGCGCCAGTCATAGCCCTCGGCGGCCTTCAGCAGGTTCTTCTGGCCCTCCAGGCAGGGCGCACGGCCGCCGGTGACCTCCTTCCTGATGTCGAACGGCAGCGGGTCGACCTCCTGGAAGCCGGTGTTGGTCTTCCACTTCTCGACGAACGCGTAGAACTGGTCGATCTCGCTCTTCCACTCCGCGACGCTCCAGTCGCCGCCGCCCTTCTTGCCGCAGAAGTGGCCGTTGAAGTGGGTGCCGATCTCGTTCCCGTCCTGCCACGCCTCGCCGAGCTGCTCCAGCGTGGTGCGGATGTGCTCGTCGGTGGCGTAGCTGATCGCCGCCGAGCCCTTGGCGTGCTGGGGCGGTGAGTAGAGGTCCTTCTTGCTCTTGGGCAGCAGGTAGATGCCCGTGAGGAAGAAGGTCATGTGGGCGTCGTACTCCTCGGCCAGCTCCCGGTAGTGCGAGAAGAGCCCGTCGTCGCCCTGCAGCGCGCCGTCCCAGGAGAAGACCACGAATTGGGGCGGCTTCTCGCCCGGTGCCAGCGGCACCGGCTTCCGCTGCCCCTTCTGCGGGCCGGTGTAGGAGGTGGAGCCGTCCCCGAGGACCTTCGTCCTGCCGTCCCACCGGGGTTCCTGGTCCGGCCTGGCGGGGGCTTCCTTGCGGCCGCCGGAGGAGGCGGTCGGGGTGGTGGTGTCGGAACGGGTGAGGACCAGATAGCCCCCGACCAGGGACGCGACGACCAGCAGGGCCGCCAGGGTCAGTATCCCCGGGGGTGTGGTGCGTCGGGGTGCGCGGGGTCGGCGGCGGCGGCCGGACGGTGACTTCATGCGCGGCTCATTCTGCGAGGGGGGTGGGGGGTGGGGGTGCGGTACCGGGCTCGGGGGTCAGCCGAGACCCCGGGCACCGGACCAGATGGTGTACGGGACGCTGTCGCCGGAGGTGCCCGCGATCCCGCTCAACGGCAGTGGTTCGAGGCTCTTGCCGAGGTCGATGCGGTAGGCCACGACGGCCGTGGACACGGAGGTGGCCGTGCCGACGTACCAGGCCGCGGTGTCGTTCTGCACGGTGCCGGCCTTCCCGGCCGCCTCGACGGCCGTGTCCGCCCCGGGGTGGGCGGTGCGGAAGGCGTCCGTGAGGGCGGACTGGACGGCCTCGGCCACGCTCGCCTTCACCGCACGGCGGGACGCGGGCTTCGCCAGCGTGACCTCGGAGCCGTTGCGGGTGATCCGGGCCACCGAGTACGGCTCGACATGCGTGCCGGCGGCGGCGAACGTGGCGTAACCGCTCGCCATACGGATCGCGCTGGGCGTGGCGCTGCCCAGGGACATCGCGGGCACCTGCGGGCCGAAGCTGGAGGAGAGCAGGCCCGCCGCCTGAGCGGTGTCCCGCACGGCGTCCAGGCCGGTGTCCATGCCGAGCTGCATGAACGGCGTGTTCACCGACAGGGCGAGCGCCCGGCTCAGGCTGATCCGCCCGTAGGACCTCCTGCCGTCGTTGTGGGCGGTGACCTGCTTGCCGCCGCGGTCCCAGTAGGGCCCCTCGGGTGTCCTGACGGGGATGCCGTCGTCCCCGTCGTACAGCGTCTGCGGGGTGACCTCGGTCGCGGCGCCGTCACGGGTCTTGTGCACGCCCTTCTCCAGGGCGGCGGCGTAGACGAACGGCAGGAAGGCCGAACCGGCGGGCACGGTGGTCGCGTTCGACTCGTTGTAACCCTGCGTACGGTGGTCGGGGCCGCCGTGGACGGCGAGGATCCGCCCGTCGGTGGCCACCGAGGCGGCGCCGAAGTGCAAGGACTTCGCCTTGGCCGCGTCGGCCTTCCGTGCCCGCTCGCGGGCCTGGGCCACGGCGTCGGTGAGCGCGGTCTCCTGCTTGCGGTCGAAGGTCGTGTAGATCTGGTAGCCGCCGAGGTCGAACTCCTTGGCCGAGATGTGCGCGGCCTTCTTGGCGTACTGGGCGGCCAGCTCCACGAGGTAGTCGCTCTGCTTGCCGGTGTCGTACCCCGGCACCCGCTTCAGCGGCTCGGGGAACTTCGTGTACCGGGCCCGCTCGGACTTCGACAGCGTGCCGTTCTCGACCATGCGGTCGAGGATCCATGACCAACGCTCCACCGCCCGGGCGTGGTTGGCCTTGCTCAGAGCCGGGTCGTAGAGCGCCGCGCCCTTGAGGAGGGAGGCGAGGAAGGCGGCCTCGCCGGCGTCGAGTTCGCCGACGTCCTTGCCGTAGTAGGCCTGGGCGGCCCGCTGGATGCCGTAGGTGCCGCGGCCGAACCAGCTCGTGTTGAGGTAGCCCTCGAGGATGTCGTCCTTGCTCATCCCGTTGTCGAGCTTGAGGGCGAGCATGGCCTCGGTGAACTTGCGGCCGACCGAGCGGTCCTGGTTGAGGTAGACGTTCTTGACGTACTGCTGGGTGATGGTGGAGCCGCCCTGGGTGTCTCCCTGGCCGACGGTGCGCCACAGGGCGCGGGTGAGGCCGCTGAAGGAGATGCCGGGGTCGCTGTAGAAGCTCGCGTTCTCCGCCGCCAGCACCGCGTCGCGGACGTCCCCGGGGATGTCCTTGAGCGGCATCGCCTGCCGCCGCACCCAGCCGGTGCGCGCCATGGGCGTCCCGTCGGACCAGAAGTAGACGTTGTCCTGCTGGGTGGCGTACGAGTTGAGGTTCTCCGGGATGTCGGTGGCGGCGTAGGCGACACCCAGGAAACCGACGGCCAGGCCGGTGAACGTCAGCGCGGCGCCGAGCCACTGCCGCCAGGAGGGCGCCCAGCGACGCCAGCCGGTGCGGTCGGCGTGCGGGTACCGGGGCGCGACGCGGGCGACGAGTGGGATCAGCCGGGGGCCCGCGGCGGCCCGGAGACGGGCCAGGAGGGAAGGCCGGGGGGCCCTGCGCCGACGGCGCGATGCCCCCGGTCCGCTCCCGCCCGAGGGCGTACGCGATCGCACGGCCTCATCCACATATTCCGCATATAAAGAAGTGGGAGCCTTCAACTGCATGGTCTCGTCCGGCTTCCACTCAGCCTTGGTCACGGCTGCGTCTCCCCTCCCCGCTCATGGTGGTGCTCGCGCGGAAGGGCATGGCTGCCGCGGTCAACGGCAGCGCGCCCCACATTCCCCCGGCCTCACGGCCCCTCGCGACGATCGCAAGTTACCAGCGGCCTTTACAAGTTCTCCACACTGGTTCGGGCAAGAACGATCTAAAGGAATCCCGAAGGACGGTATTTCCGTTGCCTGGGATTAATCTGTCCCCATGCCTCGCTACGAGTACCGCTGCCGGACCTGCGGCGACACCTTCGAACTGAGCCGTCCCATGGCGGAGTCCTCCGCCCCCGCGGCGTGCCCGTCGGGTCACGACGACACGGTGAAGCTCCTTTCCACGGTCGCGGTGGCCGGCTCGGCCGCCGCCCCGGCACCGGCACCCCGCGCGGGCGGTGGCGGCGGCGGTTGCTGCGGCGGGGGCTGCTGCGGCTGACCCGTTTCCTCAGGTGTCCTTCAGCTTCGGTTCCCTAGCGTGGCGGCATGACAGCCATCGCAGCCGCCGCGGACGCCGGACCGCAGTGGGTCAACGACCTGATGGACGCGCTGGGCGCGCCGGGTGCCGGTCTCGCCATCGCCCTGGAGAACCTGTTCCCGCCGCTGCCCAGCGAGGTGATCCTCCCCCTCGCCGGGTTCGCCGCGAGCAGCGGGCGGATGAGCCTGCTCGCCGTCCTGCTGTGGACGACGGCCGGCTCGGTGATCGGCGCGCTCGCGCTGTACGGGGTCGGTGCGCTGCTCGGCCGTGACCGGACGGTGGCGGTGGCGGCCCGGCTGCCGCTGGTGAAGGTCGCGGACATCGAGAAGACGGAGGCCTGGTTCCTCAAGCACGGCACGAAGGCCGTGTTCTTCGGCCGGATGATCCCGATCTTCCGCAGCCTGATCTCCGTACCGGCGGGTGTCGAGCGCATGCGGCTTCCGGTGTTCCTGGGCCTGACCACCCTCGGCAGCGCGATCTGGAACACGGTGTTCGTGCTCGCGGGCTACCTGCTGGGCGCGAACTGGCACCAGGTCACGGACATCGTCTCCACCTACTCCAAGGTGGTCCTCGCCGTGGCCGCCGTGGCGGTGGCGGCGTTCATCGCGGTACGGCTGCTACGACGCCCCCAGGTGAAGCGCCCTGAAGGGGCGCGGGGAACTGCGCGAACGGCCACGACAACGCCGCACCCGCACGACGACCAGCCCACCCGAGCTCTCAGGCGCCCCGCACTGCCCCCAGAAACTCCCGCAGGATCCGCTCCCCGGCGAGAACGCCCCGTTCGGGAAGCACCCTGATCGAGGGAGCCGTGAAACCGGTGTCGGCCAGCTCCCCGTGGCCCGGGCGCCAGCCCTGGTCCGCCGCGAGGAGCAGGTCCGCGTCGAGCAGCGAGTCGCCCGCCGCGAGGGTGAGTTCGGCACCGGTCCGCCGGGCGACCTCACCCAGCGCCGCGCTCTTGGTGAGCGGCTTGGGCACCGCGTAGATCTTGCGGCCCTGGAGGGACACGGTCCAGCCGCGGTTCTCGGCCCACACCGCGAGTTCCTTCACCCAGTCCTCGTCGAGCAGTTCCCGCTCGACGACGAGGTAGGCGAAGAGGTCGTCGGCGACGCGGTGCTTGCGCACCCAGACCGGGTCGGCGGCCCTCAGCAGGTGTTCCTGCACCTCGGCGAGGGGGGCGCACTGGTCGGCCAGCCGTGCGGTCACCCGGGCGTGCCAGTCGAGGTCGGAGACCCCGTCCACCAGGAGGTGGCCGCCGTTCGCGCAGATCGCGTACTCGGGCGCGGGGCCCGGCAGGTTGATGCGCTGGTACTGCTTGCGCGTCCGGGTCGTCGTCGGCACGAACACGGCCGCGTCGCCCAGGTCGGTGAGGAGCTGGGCCGCCGTCTCCGTCATGTACGACAGCGGCTTGCTCTCGTGCACCTCCACGCACAGCAGCCGGGGCGCCCGGGCGTCCGGCATGGTCAGCGCCAGGGCGGCGGCGGAGTAGATCAGCGTGCGATCGAGGTCGCTCGCGACGAGTGCGGGCATCAGACCGACACCGCCTTGCCGTCGGCGCCGGTCGCGCCCCGGGTGTACTTGGGGTGGATCAACCCGACGCAGGTGTAGGGCAGTTCGGCGGCCTCCTCGACGGGCACGCCGCGTTGCTCGGCCAGCAGGCGTACATGGTCGAGGTCGCTGCCCGCTCCGGCACGGGCCAGGATCTTCCAGGGCACACGGCGCAGCAGCACCCGGGTGGTCTCGCCGACGCCGGGCTTGACGAGGTTCACGTCCTGGATGCCGTACTCCTCACAGATGCGCTCGACGGCGGCCCAGCCCTCCCAGGTGGGCGAGCGGTCGGCGGCGAGCAGTTCCTTGGCCTGGGCGCAGGCCGCGTCCTCGACCTCGGGGAAACGGGCGGACACGGCGTCCAGGAAAGCCACCGAGACGTCGGTGCCGGCGAGTTCGCGGTAGAACTTCGCGCCGTGGAAGTCGTGCGGACCGACCAGGTCCGCCCGCAGCACGGTCCGCGAGATCAGGCCGGACACGGTGGAGTTGAGACAGGCGGAGGGAATGAGGAAGTCCTCGCGGGTGCCATAGGTCCGTACGCAGGAGCCCGGGTCGGCCAGGACCGCGATCTCGGGGCTGAACCCGGTGATGCCGTCGGACTTCTCGAACTCCTCCAGGGCCTGGGCGAGTTCGCGGGTGATGGCGCCCTTGCCGGTCCAGCCGTCGACGAAGACGACGTCCCGCGGGTCGTGGTGCGCGGCGAGCCAGCGCAGCGCGTTGGCGTCGATGCCCCGGCCGCGGACGATCGACACGGCGTAGTGCGGCAGGTCGAGGCCGTGCCGGTGCTGGGCCCAGCGGCGCATGAGGATGCCGACGGGGGTTCCCGCACGGGCCAGGGAGACCAGGACGGGACGCGGACCGCGTTCGGCGAGGACCGTCTCCGTGACCACGCCGGTCGCCTGGGCGATACGGGCCGCCGAGTCGTCCAGCGCGGCGTGGAACAGCTCCTGGTACCGCTCGCTGGGCTGGTACTCCACGGGCAGCGACTCCGCATAGTGCGCGCCGCCGCTCTGGATGGCCTCCTCGCGCTCCTCGGTCGGCGCCTCCAGCGTCACGTCCGAGAGGTCCTGGAGCAGCCAGCCGACCTCCTCGGGCGCGTACGAGGAGAAGGCGGGGCCGCGCAGGGGCTCGGGCAGCATGGAGGGCCTTTCAGGGGCGTACGACGGTATGACAGCGAGCAGGACCCGCGGCGTGTGCGCGGCGAGCCGGGCCAGGAGACCGTCGGGCGCGTGCAGCGCGGGGGTGTCACCGGCCGAGTCGACCACCGCGACGACGGCGTCGAATCCGGCACCGGCGACGTTGTAGGCGTACCGCTCGCCGGGGCCGTCGGCGGGGTCGTCGTGGGCGGGGAAGGCGAGGCGGGTGCGTATCGCGTAGCCCGGGTCGTCGACGGCCAGGACGGGTGAGCGGGTGGTGGTCGAGTAACGGACCTCGACGTCGGCGGTCCGCTCCAGCGCGTGGGCGAGCCTGAGGGGGGCGTACATCAGCTCTTCGAAGCCGAGGATGTGCACGCGGCGGGCGTTGTGAGGCAGAGCCTCGGCGATCCTGGCCGCCATCGCAGGCAGGGCGGCCTCCAGCCGGGCGCGGTGAGCGGGCGTGAACCCGTGCCGGGCGCCGTCCGGCAGGTCGGCGGGCCAGTGCAGGTCTATTTCTGTGAGCTGGTCGTCCGGGTGCGGGCCGGTGGGGGTTGTTCGCGCAGTTCCCCGCGCCCCTTGAGG
>NZ_JBHUQX010000179.1:0-17802 GCF_042674225.1 Streptomyces sp. NPDC056948 | reverse complement strand
ACGTCGACGCTGCGTTCGGCACCACGGGTGGCCGGGACCTCCTGGGCCCTGGACTACCAGAGCAACCAGGTGGTGGTGCGGGGCGACAGCACCGTCTCCGCCGCCGACTGGTCCCGTATGACCGAGGTCGCGGACGGCATCGGCGGCTTCGTGCGCATGGAGCGCACCGAGGGCACCTTCACGACGCGGATCAACGGCGCGAAGCCGATCCTGTCGACCGCCGGGCGCTGTTCGGCGGGCTTCAACGTGACCGACGGGACGACCGACTACATCCTCACGGCAGGACACTGCGGACCCGACGGTTCCGTCTGGTTCTCCGACGACCGGGGCCGCGATCAGGTCGGCACATCGCTGAAGGGGAGCTTTCCCGGCGACGACTACTCCCTGGTGAAGTACGACAGCGGTCGCGCGGGCAAGGGCGCGGAGGTCGTGGCGGTCGGCGAGGACGAGGGCGTGCGGATCACGGGTGTGGCCGATGCCGAGGTCGGGGAGAAGATCTTCCGCAGCGGCAGCACCAGCGGCCTGCGCGAGGGTGAGGTGACCGCGCTGAACGCCACGGTCAACTACCCCGAGGGCACGGTCACCGGGCTGATCGAGACGAACGTGTGCGCCGAACCGGGCGACAGCGGTGGCCCGATGTTCGCCGACGGCATCGCGCTCGGCGTGACCTCGGGCGGCAGCGGGGACTGCGCCGCGGGCGGTACGACGTTCTTCCAGCCGGTGACGAAGGCGCTGACCGAGCTGGGGGTCAAGCTGATCGTGGCCAAGCAGGCCGGTGGCACCGCACCCGCGCCGTCGGCCTCGGGCGCCGCTTCGCCCGGCTCGTCGGCGCCGGTGACGGGCGAGGACGTGTCGAGCCTGCTGACCCGCATCTCCGACCCGCGCAATGTCGGCCCCGGTCTGCTGGTCATCGCGGGCAGTCTCCTCGCTCTGGTGGCGACCCGCTGGATCCGCTCGGAGCAGGACCGCAAGGCGTACCGGCAGTACTACTCGGCCACTTGGGGGTGATGGCGGGACACGGGGGTGCGCCTCGGCGGGTGTCCCCCTCAACCCAGGGTGAGCAGGACCGTCGCGACTCCCGCCCCCAGCAGCCCCATCGTCTGGCGGCGGCTGATCCGCTCGTGCAGAAGCGCGAGGCCGAGGATGACGGGCAGGGCCGGGTAGAGGGAGGCGAGGACGACGGCGACGGCCAGCAACTGCCGCTGGGCGGCGAGCAGATACAGGACGAGGCCGAGTGCGGCGCCGGCGCCGATGAGGAGGGCCTGGGCGCAGCGCACCGGCGGCAGCTTCAGCCGGCGGGCGTGGCGTGCGGCGTCCGGCAGGAGGACGAGGACGGCGGCGACACGGCCCGCGGCGACGGGCCACAGCCCGCTTTCCGGACCGGCCTGGCCGAGGGCGAGGTACTGCACGGCCACGCCCGCGCTGGCGAGCAGTCCGTCCGCTGTTCCTTTCCCCGCACCGGCCCTGCCTCCGGAGACGAACCACAGGGCGGGCACCGTGACGGCGATGCCGAGCCAGGCCAGGGTGCCCGGACGGTCGCCGAGGACGAGCACCCCGCACAGCACCGACAGCGCGACGCCGGTGACGGCGCTCACGGGCACCACGACCGTCATCGCACCGCGGCTCAGCCCACGGTTGAGGAACCGCATGGCGAAGCCGCTGCCGACGCCGGACAACGCTCCCCACAGCAGGTCGGCCGTGTGGACGGCGTCGGCGGGCATGAGGAGCACGGCGGCGCAGGCGAGCAGCAGCCCGCCCAACTGGCCGAAGAAGGTGACGGCGGCGTGGTGGATGTGCCGGGACAGCAGGCCGCCGGCGAAGTCTACGATGCCGTAGCAGACGGCCGAGGCAAGTGCGAGAAGGGCACCCATTGGATCAGGGGTGCCCCGGGACGAGGGTCCGACGCGTCAGCGGACCTGGATGACGCTCAGGCCGCCGGCACGGACTGCGGAGCCGCGGCGGCCCACTCCAGGACGAGCCGCTGGTACTCCTCACGCTGCTCGACGCTCAGTGTCCCGCCCGACCGGCGCCACAGGGCCCGGATCTCCTCGTTGACCTCGTCAGCCGATCGCTCGGAAGAGGTTTCAACAGTGGTGGACATGCTGTGAAGCATACGGTCCCGGACGTGAAGGCGATGTGAGCAATCTCGAGCCAATCGGGCATTCCGGACAGTGTTGCTGATCACGTCCATCTCCCGGTAAACGTGAGGGTGTTCACGCTTCGGCCGATCCCAGGACCAGTACCTTGATAGCCAACACGGCCGCGCCGCGCGCCCAGTCGTGAAAATCGGACACTTTCGTCTCGAGGTCGACCGGGGCGGCCAGGGGGTGCCGGTTGTCGCGGATGGCCTCCTCGACCGTCTTGCCCGCCACATCCATCAGCCCGACCCCCTCCCCCGCGAGCAGGATCTTCTGCGGCATCACGAAGTTGGAGATCTGGGCGACGAGCGTGCCCAGCGCGCGTGCGGCCTCACCGATGACCCGGGCGGGCATCGGGTCCCCGGCGACGGCCAGCGCGAGGATCTCCTCGTAGGTCCGGTCGCGGCCGGTGGCGGCCTGGACCTGGTAGCGGATGTTGGGGATGGTCAGCAGCGAGACGGCGCTGCCGCGCCGGCCGTCCGGGGTGAGCGGGCCACTGGGGTCCACGATCCAGTGACGGCCGAAGCCGCGGTCCTCCTCGGCACAGGACACCCGCTTGCCGCTCAGGACGAGCCCGTAGCCGATGCCTGCGCCGATGGTGAGGACCGCGAAGCGGTCCAGGCCGCGTCCGGCGCCGAACCAGGTCTCGGCCTCGACCAGGGCGGCGACGTCGTTCTCGACGACCACGGGCAGTTGGGTGCGCTCCTCGACGAGTTCGGCGAGGGGGACGTCCCGCCACAGCAGGAAGGGGGACTCACCGACCACGGCACGGTCCTGCACGAACCCGCCGACCCCGATACCGATCCCGGCGAGCCGGGGGTGTTCGGCGGCCAGTTCGGCGGTCATCGCGCCGAGCATGTCGGCGACCCCGGCGGGGTCGTGGGTGGTGAGCGGACGGTCGTAGTGGGCGACGATGTGGCTGCGGAGCGTGGTGACGACGCAGTAGACCGTATCCTCGGTGATCTTGAAGCCGAGGAAGGACCCGGAGTCGGCGACGACGTCCAGCGGCTGTGAGGGGCGACCCTGGCGGGCCTCCGCCGGCGCTCCGGCCTCGGCCACCTCGATCAGCAGGTTCGACTCGATCAGCGGCTTGGTCAGCCGGGTGAGGCTGCCGGCCGACAGACCCAGCCTCCGGGCGAGCTCGGTCCGGGACAGCGGGCCGTGGACGAGCACTTCGATCGCCACGGAGCGCTCCCCCGCGCTCAGCGGCAGCCAGCCGGCGGTGCCTGCGGTCATGTACGTCCGACTCCCCTCAGCCTTTTTTTCGCACTGAAACCAACATGACCACTCTACGGCGATGAAGGTTCCTGCGAAAAGATGTTTGCGCACCCCTTGACGCAGCAATTGTTTCGCGCCAAAAGTAAGTCCCGCCAGAGGACGAGCCGCCGTATGCGAGGGAGTCGCCCGATGACCATCGCCTCCAGCAGTCCTCCGTCGCGTCTGCCCGCAGGCGGCGCCACGGAGGCACGCAGCAAACCCAGGACACGCCGGACCGAGGTGGGGGGCAACCGGGGAGACGGACGGCTGGCCGCGGTGTTCATCGCGCCGGCGCTGCTCGGCTTCGTGGTCTTCCTGCTCTGGCCGACGCTCCGGGGCATCTATCTGAGCTTCACCCGCTTCAACCTGCTGACGCCGGCGGAGTGGGTGGGCCTGGACAACTACGTCCGCATGGTCAACGACCCCATCTTCTGGGACTCGATGACGGTCACCGTCTGGTACGTCGTCATCAACATCGGCGTCCAGACGGTCGCGGCGCTCGCCATGGCCGTCCTGCTGCAGCGGCTGACCCAGTCGGCGATGCTGCGCGGGATCGTGCTCACGCCGTACCTGATGTCGAACGTCGTGGCCGGCCTCGTCTGGCTCTGGATCCTCGACACGCAGCTCGGCATCGGCAACGAGATCATCAGCGCCCTCGGCGCCGACCGCATCCCGTTCCTCGCCGACGAGACCTGGGCGATCCCGACCATCGCGCTGATCAACGTGTGGCGGCACGTCGGATACACCGCCCTGCTGCTGTTCGCCGGTCTCCAGGCGATCCCGAACGAGATGTACGAGGCGGCCAGGGTGGACGGCGCGAGCGAGTGGCGGATGTTCTGGCGGATCACCATGCCGCTGCTGCGGCCGGTGCTCGCGGTCGTGCTGATCATGACGATGATCGGGTCGTTCCAGGTGTTCGACACCGTCGCGGTGACCACCGCCGGCGGTCCGGCCAACGCGACCAACGTGCTCCAGTTCTACATCTACGGATCCGCCTTCGGGCGCTTCCAGTTCGGCTACGCCTCGGCCATGTCCGTCGCCCTGCTGGTCGTGCTGAGCGCGATCACCATCCTCCAGTACCGGCTCACCCGGGCCGGCCGGACCGACCTCGGCTGACGGAAGGAGACATCCGCATGACTGCCGTGACGACCACGACCACAACGCCGTCGGCCCTGCGACCGGTCCGGCGCAGGTTCCCCTTCGGGCGAGCCGCCGCCTGGACCGTGATGGGACTGATCGTCCTCATCACCCTGCTGCCGTTCTACTGGATCCTGCGCACCGCGCTCTCCACCAACGCCGGCCTCAACGCCGACCCGACCAACCCGCTGCCGGTGGACCTCACCACGAGCGGATTCGAGCGGGCCCTGGGAATGCAGTCGGCCGAGGAGGCCGTCAAACAGGGCGGCGCGGGCGGCGGGCTCGACTTCTGGCGCTACCTGCTCAACTCGGTACTGGTGTCGACCCTGATCACCGGCTGTCAGATCTTCTTCTCCGCGATGGCCGCGTACGCCTTCTCGCGGCTGCGCTGGCGGGGCCGGGACAAGGTGTTCGGCCTGTTCCTGGCCGGGATGATGGTGCCGGCCATCTTCACGCTGCTGCCGAACTTCGTGCTCATCAAGCAACTGCACCTGATCGACACGCTCCTCGGTATCGCGCTGCCCACCATGTTCATGACGCCGTTCGCGGTGTTCTTCCTGCGGCAGTTCTTCATGAACATCCCCAGCGAGGTCGAGGAGGCCGCGCTGCTCGACGGCGCCGGGAAGATCAAGATCTTCTTCCGGGTGGTGCTGCCGATGGCGTCCACGCCCGTCATCACGCTGGGCGTGCTGACGTACATCACCTCCTGGAACGACTACTTCTGGCCGCTGATGGTCTCCTACAGCGACAGCTCGCGCGTGCTCACCGTGGCGCTGGCGGTCTTCCGGGCGCAGACCCCGGCGACCGGCGTCGACTGGTCCGGGCTCATGGCGGCGACGCTGATCGCCGCGCTGCCGATGCTGGTGCTGTTCGCCTGCTTCGCGCGCCGCATCGTCAGCTCCATCGGCTTCACCGGGATCAAGTAAGGGGACTGGGATGCGAATTCGTACGCTCGTCGCGGCGACCGGAGCGCTGGCGCTGTCCCTGGTCAGCGGATGCGCCCAGGGCGGCGCCGCCGGATCCTCCGCGAACACGGTCACGTACTGGCTGTGGGACGCCAACCAGCTGCCCGCCTACCAGGCCTGTGCCAAGGGGTTCGAGAAGGAGAACCCCGGACTGAAGGTGAAGATCACGCAGTTGGGCTGGAGCGACTACTGGACCAAGCTCACCGCCGGGTTCATCGCGGGCACCGCCCCGGACGTGTTCACCGACCACATCCAGAACTTCGGCCAGTTCGCCGATCTGAAGGTCCTCGAACCGCTCGACGACCTCGGCATCAAGGACTCCGACTACCAGCCGGGCCTCGCCGCCAACTGGGTCGGCAAGGACGGCCACCGCTACGGAACACCCAAGGACTGGGACACCGTCGCGCTGTTCTACAACTCGAAGATGGCCGAGGACGCCGGGCTCAGCGCCGCACAACTGGGCGACCTGTCCTGGAACCCGAAGGACGGCGGCACCTTCGAGAAGACCATCGCCCACCTCACGATCGACAAGAAGGGCAAGCGGGGCGACGAGCCGGGCTTCGACAAGAACAACGTCAAGGTGTACGGCATGGCCACGGGCGGCGGCGGCTTCGGCGACGGCCAGACGCAGTGGAGCCCCTTCACCGGCTCCGCCGGGTGGAACTACCTGAACAAGGCGCGCTGGGGCACGAAGTACCAGTACGACAGCAAGACCTTCCAGTCGGCCGTCAAGTGGTACTTCGGCCTGGCGAAGAAGGGCTACATGCCGCCCCTGTCGGACTACAACATCCAGTCCAACCAGCAGAACACGCAGGTCGCGGCGGGGAAGGCGGCCACCGCGTTCGACGGGGCCTGGATGATCTCCACCTACACGGGCTTCAAGGGCCGGGACATCAAGACCGCCCGGACGCCGGTCGGGCCGACCGGCAAGCGCGCCACCATGATGAACGGCCTCGCCGACTCCGTCACGAAGGCCTCCAAGAACAAGCCGGGCGCCAAGAAGTGGGTGGCGTATCTGGCCTCGGACAAGTGCCAGACCGTCGTCGGCAAGTACGGCGTCGTCTTCCCCGCCACCGCGGCCGGGACCGAGGCCGCCGTCGCCGCGTACCGGAAGAAGGGCATCGACGTCTCGTCGTTCACCGAACCCGTGGCCGACAAGAAGCACTCCCGGACGTTCTCGTACCCGATCGCCAGCTACTCCGCGGACATGACGGCGCTCATGCAGCCGGCGATGGAGGACATCTACGGCAACGGAAAGCCCGTCAGCAGCCTCGACCAGACCAACGACCAGATCAACCTGATCCTCTCGCAGTGATCACCGCACAGTGAAGGGCATGCCACACATGACGTTCTCCATCGGCATCGTCGGTGCCGGACAGTTCTCGGGCCAGTTCGCCACCCTGTTCCAGGCCCACCCCGGCGTCAGCGACGTCTACGTCACCGACCTGCTGCCCGAGAGGGCCGAACAACTCGTCGCCGCGCAGGGCCTCGCCGGCGCGTTCCCGTCGTACCAGGCCATGCTGGAGTCGGAGGACGTCGACGCGGTCGCGATCTTCACCCAGCGCTGGACGCACGGCCCGCTGGTGCTCCAGGGCCTCAACGCCGGCAAGCACGTGTACTCCGCGGTCCCCATGGCGATCAGCACGGAGGAGATCGCGGCGATCATCGACACGGTCAAGGCCACCGGCCTGACCTACATGATGGGCGAGACCAGCGAGTACAACCCGGCGACCGTCCATGCCCGCAACCAGATCGCCGAGGGCGCCTTCGGGCGGCTCTTCTACGCCGAGGGCGACTACGTCCACGACATGGACCTGGGCTTCTACGACGCCTACCAGTACAGCGGCGGCGAGAACTGGAAGGCCACCGCCAGCTATCCCCCGCTGCTGTACCCGACGCACGCGATCGGCGGGGTGCTGGGCGCCTGGCAGACGCACGCCGTCAGCGTGTCGGCGATCGGTGTCCTCGACGACCGGGGCGACGGCGTCTTCGACAAGGACATCAGCCAGTTCGGCAACGACTTCTCCAACGCCACCGCGCTGTTCGAGGTCGCCGGCGGCGGCTCGTTCCGTACGAACGAGTTCCGGCGGGTCGGCTACCCCTCGCACATCCGGGAGTCGCGCTTCCGCTTCTTCGGCACCGAGGCGAGCATGGAGCAGCTCGCCACGGTCGCCCTGTGGCAGGACAAGCAGGGGGTGAAGGACATCAGCGAGCTGCTGGAGCCCAAGCCCACCATGGCTCCCGACGATCCGTCGCTGCAGCACATCGCGCCGGAGCTGCGGGCCGCCTTCACCTCCGGGTCGGCGCCCGTGCACGACCGTGAGCGGCTGCCGAGGGAGTTCGACCACCTGCACAACGGCCACGAGGGCAGCCACCACTTCCTGGTGGACGACTTCGTGACCGCCGTCAATTCGCGCACCCTGCCGTCGGTGAACGCGTGGGTGGCCGCCCGCTACACCTTGCCGGGCATCGTCGCGCACGAGTCCGCGCGGCAGGGCGGGGTACGGCTCGAGATCCCGGACTTCGGGGACGCGCCCCAGTAGAGGGCCGTGCGGGCCGGGTGCCTGGGATCAGGTGCCCGGCTTGCGGCCGTACACGAAGACGTCGTCGCCCTTCTTCAGCAGCGACCAGTACTTCTTGGCGTCGGTCTTCGTCATGTTGGTGCAGCCGTGCGAGCCCGGCGGGTTCCACATACTGACGCCGACCGAGTGGAAGGCCTGACCACCGTCGAAGAACTGGGCGTAGGGCATCGGCACGTCGTAGATCGACGAGACGTGGTCGATGTTGCGCCAGTAGATCTTCTTCAGGCCGGTGCGGGTCTCGTACCCGTCGCGACCGGTGCGGACCGGGACGGGGCCGTAGACGAGCTTCTTGCCGTCCTGGATCCAGCTCAGCTGGAGGGTCAGGTTCACGCAGGCGATCCGGCCCTTGTTCACCGGGCACTTGCCGTCCTTGTTGGGGTTCTTCCCGACGGCCTTCTGCTTCTGCATCAGGTCCATCACGCCCCAGGTGACCGGACCGGCGTAGCCGGCGTTCGGGGAGATGCCGTGCTTGGTCTGGAAGGCACGGATCGCCTTGCAGTCGGTGGCGGACTGCTTGCCGTCGACCGGACGGCCGAGGAACTTCTCCACCTGCTTCTGGTGCGGGCCGGTCTGCGTGGTGCAGCTCGCGGCCTGCGCCGGGGTGGCGCCGAGCGCGAGTGTGAGCGGTGCCACCAGGCCGGTGATCCCGAGTGCGACGGCTCCCCGTCTGCGTACGTCCCCCATGGCTGGTCAGCCCTTTCGCGGAGTTGGTCTACGGTGTTCTGCCAGCTAGACGGGCGAAGGGCGGCTTCGGTTGTGCGGGGGTGCGGCCTGCGACGAAACGGTGACATACCTCACCGCGCGGCGACCGGGCGGAAGGGGCTGCCGCGACAGGGCCGCTCTTGAGGCCGCTATGGGCGCAGGGCTTCGTGGAAGGCCGTGTGGACGGCCGTGAGGCCGCCGTCGACGGTCAGGGTGGTGCCGGTGATCCAGGAGGCGTCGGGCGAGGCGAGGAAGGTGACGGCCGCCGCGATGTCCTCCGGTTCGCCGACCCGGCCCAGGGGGTAGAGCCGGCGCAGCGCTTCCAGGTCCTCGTCGCGGCCCTCCCAGGCGGTGGTGCGGACGGTGCCCGGCACCACCAGGTTGACGCGGACACCGCGCGCGGCGGCGTGCCCGGCGAGGGTGCGGGTCAGGGAGCCCAGGCCGGCCTTGGCGGCGCTGTAGGCGTGGTTGCCGAAGTCCTGCAGGCCGTTGACCGAGCCGATGGAGACGACGGCGCCACGGCCCGAGGCGGCCAGGTGCGGCAGCGCGGCACGGCAGCAGCGGTACGCGCCGGACAGGGTGACGTCGAGGTCGCGCGCCCACGACTCGTCCGGTTCGTCCTCGAAGAGGGGCGCGTCGGGCGAGCAGTGGGCGGCGCCGTTGACCAGCACGTCGAGCGAGCCGAAGGTGTCCACGGCGTGGGCGACGGCGGCCTCGACCGCCGCCCGGTCGGCCACGTCGCACCCGAGCCCCTCTGCGGTGAGCCCCTGGTCCCGCAGGGCCCGCGCGGTCCGGGTGGCCGCGGCCGGGTCCTGGTCGGCCACCAGGACCCGCGCGCCCTCCCCCGCGAACCGGCGGGCGGTGGCGGCGCCGATGCCGCGTGCCCCGCCGGTGATGAGAACCCCGTACCCCTCGAAGCGCCTGGTGTCCGTCATGGGCCGACCGTACTGCCCCGGGGGTGACTCAGCGGTAGCCGCTCGTGTCGGCCGGCTTGCCCGCGTCCTGGACCTCGACGAGGTAGCGCCACGCGTCCGGGCGGCTGCCGTCGAGGTCGGTGAAGCCGTACACCTGGGCGAGGCCGCCGCTGGAGAGGGACTGGCCGTTCCAGCGCGCCACGTCCGGGTCGGCGGCGAGCGCGGCCACGGCCCGTCCGACGTAGCGCGGGGTCTCCGAGATGGCGAAGTGCGGGACGCGCTCCAAGGCGTCGCGCCAGTTCTCCTCCTGTACGCCGAAGGTATCCAGCATGATCTCCGAGCGCAGCCAGCCGGGCGTGAGGGCGACGGCTGTGGCGCCGCGCGAAGCGAGCTCGTGGCCGAGGGAGAAGGCCATGCGCAGGACGGACGCCTTGGCGAGATCGTAGAAGAAGTTCACACGGTAGTTGTCGCCGTTGTAGTCGGCGGTGCCGTCGGTGACCTCGACGACCAGGCCGCCGGGGTGGCGCAGCAGCAGGGGCAAGGCGTGGTGGCTGGTGATCGCGTGTGTCTCGACGGCGAGACGGAGCAGGTGCAGGCCGTTGTCGAGGTCGTGCTCCCAGACCGGGACGTCCCACCCGAAGAGCTTCTCGCCGCCCCAGATGTCGTTGACGAGGACGTCGAGGCGGCCCTGTTCCTCGTCGATCCGCTCCACGAGGGTGCGGACCTGCGCCGGGTCGAGGTGGTCGGTGGGTACGGCGATGCCCTGTCCGCCTGCCTCGGTGACCAGGTCGGCGGTGTCCTCGATGGTCTCGGGCCGGTCGTACTCCGAGCGGCGGGTGCGCGTGCTGCGTCCGGTGACATAGACGGTGGCGCCCGCCGCGCCGAGTTCCACCGCCATGCCCCGTCCGGCGCCTCGGGTCGCACCGGCGACCAGTGCGACCTTGCCCTTCAGTGGAGCTGACATGTCCGACCTCCCGTGACCGTGGCTGCTTGTCGCATTCAGGGTGACGGGTAAGCCGGACATCTTCTGTCGCCTTTTACCGGCGACACGCGGTCAGTGACCCCGGGCGATCCAGTCCTCCAGATTCGGGGCCTCCGCACCGATGGTCGTGGGGTCCCCGTGGCCGGTGAGGACCTTCGTCCCGGGCGGCAGCGTGAGCAGCCGGTCGCGGATCGAGTCGATGATCGTCGGGAAGTGCGAGAAGGACCGGCCGGTGGCGCCGGGGCCGCCCTGGAACAGCGTGTCGCCGGTGAAGACGGTGGCCAGCCCGGGTTCGTACAGACACACCGCGCCGGGCGCGTGCCCCGGGGTGTGCAGGACCCGCAGGTCGGCGCCGCCGGCCTCGATCGTCTGGCCGTCGACCAGCCAGGCGTCGGGCTCCCGGTCCGGGTGGGTCTGCTTCCACAGCGGCAGGTCGTCGTGGTGCAGCCAGATCGTGGCCCCGGTGCGCTCGGCGAGGGCGGGGGCGGCGTCGATGTGGTCGTTGTGGGCGTGGGTGCACACGATGGCCGTGAGCCTGCGGTCCCCGACGGCCCGGGCGATGGCGTCGGCGTCGTGGGCGGCGTCGATGACGATCGCCTCGTGGTCGTCGCCGACGATCCACACGTTGTTGTCGACGTCCCAGGTGCCGCCGTCGAGGCTGAACTGGCCGGAGGTGACGAGGTGTTCGACTCGGGTGGTCATCAGAGCACCACCACCGAGCGCAGCACGTCGCCGTGGTGCATCCGCTCGAACGCCTTCTCCACCTCGTCGAGCTGGATGGTCTCGGTGACGAACGCCCCGAGGTCCAGGCGCCCTTGCAGATGCAGGTCGATCAGCATGGGGAAGTCGCGGGAGGGCAGACAGTCGCCGTACCAGCTCGACTTGAGCGATCCGCCGCGGCCGAAGACGTCGAGCAGCGGCAGTTCGAGCTTCATGTCCGGGGTGGGCACGCCGACGAGGACGACCGTGCCGGCGAGGTCGCGGGCGTAGAAGGCCTGCTTGTACGTCTCCGGGCGGCCGACCGCCTCGATGACGACGTCGGCGCCGAAGCCGCCGGTGAGCTCGCCGATGGCCTCGACCGGGTCGGTCTCGCGTGAGTTGACGGTGTGGGTGGCGCCCATCGTCCGGGCGGTCTCGAGCTTGCGGTCGTCGATGTCGACGGCGATGATCCGCGCCGCTCCGGCCAGCTGCGACCCGGCGACGGCCGCGTCACCGACGCCGCCGCAGCCGATGACGGCGACCGTGTCGCCCCGGCCGACGTCGCCGGTGTTGATCGCGGCGCCGATGCCGGCCATGACGCCGCAGCCGAGCAGCCCGGCCACCTGCGGGGCGACCTCCGGGGCGACCTTGGTGCACTGCCCGGCCGCGACCAGCGTCTTCTCGGCGAAGGCGCCGATGCCGAGGGCCGGGGAGAGCTCCTGGCCGGTCGAGGCGAGGGTCATCTTCTGCTCGGCGTTGTGGGTGTCGAAGCAGTACCAGGGCCGCCCGCGCAGACAGGCCCGGCACTTCCCGCACACCGCACGCCAGTTGAGGATCACGAAGTCGCCGGGCTCGACGTCGGTGACGCCGTCGCCGACCGCCTCGACCACGCCCGCGGCCTCATGGCCGAGCAGGAACGGGAAGTCGTCGCTGATGCCGCCCTGCTTGTAGTGCAGGTCGGTGTGGCACACCCCGCAGGCCTGGACGCGCACGACCGCCTCTCCGGGGCCGGGGTCGGGGACCACGATCGTCTCGATCCGCACCGGCTCGTCCTTGCCGGGTGCGATCACACCGCGTACTTCCTGCGCCATCGCGCTGACTCCTTCGTCGGCCGGGGTCCGTCCCTTCCGACCCTACGCGCGACTGATCGGTAAGGGGCACGGATCGGCCACCTCAGACGCATGATCACGAGTTCGCGCAGCGCCGAAAAGCCGGGCACCGCACGAGGCCCGCGCCGTAGCCTGAACGCTCCGCCCGACGCCGAAGGAGCGACGTGAGCATCGCAGAGACCGATACCGCCGTGCCTCCCTGGCGGCTGCTCCTCGGATACGTTCGGCCGCATCGCTGGTCCCTGGCCGCCGGTGCCGTGCTCTCGCTGGTCACCGGGGCGACCGGGCTGCTGCTGCCGCTGGTGGCCAAGGGCCTGATCGACGATCTGTCGCACGAGAGGGCCATCACCGGAGCGCTGCTGGCGATGTCGGCGCTGGTGCTGACCAACGCGGTGGTGGGCGCGCTCGGTTCGTACGTGCTGCAGCGCACCGCCGAGTCGGTGGTGCTCGGGGCGCGGCGCGCGCTGTCGTCGTATCTGCTGCGGCTGCGGATCACGGCCGTGGACCGCAGCGAACCCGGGGACCTGATGGCCCGCATCACCTCCGACACCACGCTGCTGCGCCAGGTCACCACCAACTCGCTGGTCGGTCTGGGCACGGGCGGTCTCACACTCGTCGCGACGATCGTGATGATGGGCCTGGTGGATGTCGTGCTGCTGGGCGTCACGCTGGCCGTGATCGCGGGTGCGGGGGTGATCCTCGGCGTGATCGTGCCGCGCATCAACAAGGCGAGCCGGCGGGCGCAGGACGCGGTGGGTGTCATGGGTGCCTCGCTGGAGCGGGTCCTCGGCGCCCTGCGCACCGTGAAGGCCTCCGGTGCCGAGCACCGGGAGGAGAACACGCTGCACGAGGCGGCGCAGGAATCCTGGCGGCAGAGCGTGCGGGCCGCCAAGTGGTCGGCGGCCGCGGGCAACACGGCGGGGCTCTCCATGCAGATCGCCTTCATCACGGTGCTCGCGGTGGGCGGCGCGCGCGTCGCGACCGGCGCCGTCGACGTGGGCACACTGGTCGCGTTCCTGCTGTACGTCTTCTATCTGATGTCGCCGATACAGCAGGTCGTCGGCGCCGTCACGCAGTACCAGACGGGCGCCGCGGCCCTCACCCGCATGCAGGAGGCGCTGAGCCTGCCCGCCGAGCCGTCCGCCCGGTTCGCGCCGCTGCCCTCCCCCGGCGCCCAGCCCGCCGCCCTCGCCTTCGAGGACGTCCGCTTCCGATACGCCGACGACCTGCCCTACGTCCACCACGGCGTGACGTTCGCCGTGCCCGCGCAGGGCATGTCGGCGTTCGTGGGCCCCTCCGGCGCCGGCAAGACCACCGTCTTCTCGCTGATCGAGCGGTTCTACGACCCCAACGCCGGCGTGATCACGCTCGACGGCCGGGACCTGGCCGACTGGGAGCTGCCCCAACTGCGCGCCGCGATCGGCTATGTGGAGCAGGACGCACCGGTCCTGTCGGGCTCCTTGCGGGACAATCTGTTGCTGGGCAACCCGGAGGCGGACGAGGACGCGCTCGCGCGGGTGCTGAAGACGACGCGTCTCGACGGTCTGGTATCCCGCATGCCCGCGGGGCTCGACACGCTCGTGGGGCACCGCGGCACCAAGCTGTCGGGTGGTGAGCGGCAGCGTGTCGCCATCGCCCGCGCCCTGCTGCGCCGCCCCCGGCTGCTGCTGCTCGACGAGGCCACCTCGCAGTTGGACGCGGTGAACGAGGCGGCGCTGCGTGACACCGTCGCGGACGTGTCCCGGACGACCACGGTCCTCGTCGTGGCGCACCGGCTGTCCACGGTGACGATGGCCGACCGGATCGTGGTGATGGACGCGGGCCGGGTCCGGGCCGTCGGCACCCACCGCGAACTCGTGACCTCCGACCCGCTCTACGCGGAGCTGGCGGCGACCCAGTTCCTGGCCGCGGCCGACTGAGCGGTCGTGTCAGGGCCGGTGGCCCTGCTGCGCTTGCCGAGCGTGGCGGGCGGGAGGAGGCTCAAGGGTGAGGCTTCTCGCGGCCCGCTCCCCGTCGGGTCGCGGCCCTTCGAAGGAGGTCATCATGGGAACCGCGGCAGACCCCGCCTTCGACCGAGACACCCTGCGCCGGGGCGTGGAAGGACAGACCCCGGACATCCTGCTCTCCCTCTACGCCGACGACGCGGAGCTCCGCATCGTGGACCGCACGACCCAGCCCAGCCACCCCAAGGTCCTGCACGGCCGGGACGAGATCGGCCGGATGCTGGAGGACGTCTACAGCCGCGACATGACGCACAAGATGGAGCGGTGCATCGTCCAGGGCGACGAGGCCGCCTACAGCGAGAGCTGCGAGTACGCGGACGGCGTGCGCGTCCTGTCCGAGTCCATGATGTCGCTGCGCGGCGGAAAGATCACCGAACAGACCCTGATCCAGGCCTGGGACGAGTAGGAGAATCGGCACCGTTAAAGTGGGGCCGGGCCGTGACTGGCGCTGAGGTGGAGCACCACCGGGGAGCGGTCCCGCGGAGTCAGCTGCCGTGCGCCTGGGCGAAGCAGGACACCAGCCCAGGAGTGGATCATGTCCCAGGCACGGCTCATGGACGGCACCTCGCTCGCCCGGCAGACGGTGGAGCAGGCCGGCAAGCGCGCGGCCGACCTCACCGAACGCACGGGCACGGCACCGTGTCTCGCGACGGTGCTTGTCGGCGAGGACCCCGCGTCCGTCACCTACGTCCGTATGAAGCAGAACCGCTGCCGCAAGGCCGGTATCACCTCGCGGCACGTGACGCTGCCCGCCGCCACGACCACCGAGGAGCTCGTCGCCACGCTCGAGGCACTGTCCGCCGATCCGGGTGTGCACGGCATCCTCCTGCAGCACCCCGTCGGCGAGCACATCGACGAGCGCGCCGCGTTCGAGGCGATCGCGCCCGGGAAGGACGTCGACGGCGTCACCTTCGCCTCCTTCGCAACGATGAGCTTCGGCCTGCCGGGCTTCGTGTCCTGCACGCCCGGCGGGATCATGCGGCTGCTCGACGAGTACGGCGTCGACCCGGCCGGCAAGCGGGCCGTGGTCGTGGGCCGCAGCGCGATCCTCGGCAAGCCGGTCGGCATGCTGCTGCTCGCCCGGGACGCCACGGTCACCTACTGCCACTCGCGCACCCGGGACCTGTCCGCCGCCGTGCGCGAGGCGGACATCGTGGTGGCCGCGGTGGGACGGCCCCGCCTGATCCACGGCCAGGACATCAAGCCCGGCGCCGTCGTGATCGACGCCGGGTACAACGCCGGCAACGTCGGCGATGTCGACTTCGAATCCGCCGTGGAGCGGGCCTCGCTGATCACGCCGGTGCCGGGCGGGGTCGGCCCGATGACGATCGCCACGCTGCTGGAGCAGACCGTGGACGCCGCGGCCCGGCAGCTCGGTCTGCCCGGCGTGTGATCAGCGCATCCAGGCGCTGTACGACATGACGTCGCCCTTCTTGACGCCGTACTCCGGTTCGTCGGCGGTGAAGGTGCTCTCCAGGCCGAGGACGGCACCGGTGGCCGGGTCCGTGATCAGCATGTGGCGGACGCCGGAGCCGTCGTACACGTACGCCTGGCCGCGCCGGCCCAGCCGGTCGGTCACCTGGCCGACCGGCCGCAGTCCCTCGGCGTCGGCCAGGAGCCGGGCGAGCGCCGCCGTCTCCCGGGTGCCGAGGGTCCAGTGGTCGAGCAGTACCTCGACACCGTCCAGCAGTTGGGGCGTGGTCAGCGGCCCGTCGGTGTACTGGGCCTCCGTCAGGTAGGCGCGCAGCCGTGCGGGGTCGTTCGGCGGAGGCGACTGGGGCGGTGCGTCGCTCCAGCTCGGCGGGTAGGTCCGGTCGCTGATGACGTGCCCGTCGTCGACGAGGTGGGGCTCGCCGTCCGCGTCGGAGAGGACCGGGCGGCCCGGATGCCTCGGGTCGGTGGCGACGACGAGCTCGGTGTGGCTGGCATCGGCCCGCCAGCGCACGATGCGTTCCTCGGGCAGGGTGATCGGGGGCTTGTCGTCCGACATGCCCAGGCTCCAGGACTGCACGTGCGTGCCCTTGCGCAGGCGGGGCGAGCCGTCGGCCGCGGCCTGCTGGGCACGTTCGGCCAGCCGGTCCAGGGGCACGGGGGTGGAGCCGGTCTGCACCACCAGCGGGCGGGGCGCGGCGACCGCCGGTGTGGTGTCCGGGCCGCTCAGCACGAGGGTGAGAGTCAGGGCGGCGACGACGGCCGTGGCCACCAGCCCCCAGGCCAGCCGGGGCCGGCCCCGGCCCGGCAGCAGCCGGTCCCGCCGAGGGCCGGCGGGCCGCTCACGCAGCAGACGTTCGAGCCGGCGTTCGGCGTCGTGGTCCAGGGGGCCGTCGCCGAAGTGAGGGCCGTCGTGCGGCACCGGGTTGGCGCTGCGCAGCAGTTCGAGTTCGTCAGCCATGGCCGTGTTCCTTCGGGGCGGTCATGCGGGCGGCGGGCAGGGGACACGGGGCACCGGCCTCGCCGGCCGGGGGAGCCTCGCTCGCGGAAGACGCGTCAGTCATCGTCCCGCCCTCCCACGGAGTGCGCGTCGGCCCTGGCGCGCTCGGGGCCCATGCGGTCGATCTCGGTTCTCAGGCGACGGCGGGCCCGGTGCAGCCGCATGGCGGCGGCCCTGCTGCCGCAGCCCAGGGCGACCGCGACCTCGTCGACGCCGAGTTCCTCCCAGGCCGTCAGGCGCAGCACCTCCTGGTCGGCCGCGGAGAGGCGGGACAGTGCCTCGTGGACCCAGGCGCCGGGTGTGTCGGCCTCGGGTCCCACCGCGATGTGCCGCCCGTGCGCGGTGTCGTCGTTGCCGAGCCGGTCGACGAGCCGGCGGCGGCGTCCGTGGCCGCGTACCGCGTTGGCCAGGCAGTTGCGTGCCACGCCGTACAGCCAGGGCAGCGGGGAGGGCGGCAGGTCGGCCCGGCGCCGCCAGGCGACCGTGAACACCTCCGCCACCACTTCCTCCACCTCACCGGCCCGCCCCTGAAGTCGCCGTGCGACATAGCGGCTGACCGCCCAGTAGTGCTCGCGGTAGGCAGCGGCGAAGCTCTCGTCGTTGCTCATGTCCCGTTCGTGTCCGGCACCTTCTCGATCGTCACACCCGTTTTCGTGATTCTCGTCGCGTCCGTGCAGTGTGACGTCCGGGCGGGGCTCGGACACAGGCGGGGTATGAGGCACCTCAAGTGGCTGACGACCACGGATCACAAGACGATCGGCACGCTGTACCTGGCGACGTCGTTCGCGTTCTTCGTCATCGGCGGTGTGATGGCGCTCTTCATGCGCGCCGAGCTGGCCCGGCCGGGTCTGCAGATCATGTCGAACGAGCAGTTCAACCAGGC
>NZ_JBHUQX010000178.1:0-17866 GCF_042674225.1 Streptomyces sp. NPDC056948 | reverse complement strand
GGCCGGCGGTGGCCGGGCCGCGGCGAGGGCCGGGGATCAGGATCCGGTGAGGGAGATGGCCAGGTCCGTGATGTTCAGCGGGAACTGGCCGATGGAGGTGGCCTGACCGGTGAAGACGTTGATGCCGTACAGCGAGGGGGTGCTGGCGCCGTACGGGGTGAGGGAGGCGAACGCGGCGTTGTCGACCGTCCTCCCGCCGGACAGGGTGCTGTAGATGTCCATGCCGGCGTTGATTCCGGCGTCGATGCCGAGGCTGCCGGTCGGGGCGAGCGTGCCGTTGTTCGCCGGGGACTGGAGGACGACCTGGTCCGTGGTCGTGTTGATGTCGACGAGCGTGGTCGCGGTGGCCGCGTTGAGGTCGTTGTTCGTATAGGCGGCGGCCGAGACACCCTTGGTCGTGCCCTCGCTCGGCGGGGTGGTGAGGTTCAGATCCTGGATGGTGCTGTGGTCGTTGAGGTTGTGCCGCAGGTTCTGGCCGGTGTCACTGATCACGCGCAGACGGTCGGCCGCGGGGTTGAAGTCGACGCCGAAGTTCGTACCGTGCAGCGCGTACTGGAGTTGGGACACCTTGGTGACCACCACGTCCGTGGTGGCCGGCGGGGTCTTGATCGTGTAGATGCCGCCCTTGTTGCCGACGCCGTACATGAGGCCGTCCTGCACCCGGAAGTCGATCCCGATCAGGCCTGTGTCGCCGCTGAGGCCGGTGACGACCCTGACCCAGTCGAGGACCTGCGGCCGGTCGGTCGTGAACGTGGCCATCAGGGTGCCATCGCCGCTGATCCCGAAGGCGCGCAGGCTGGGCGTGGCGGCGGGGGCGGCCGAGCCGGTGCCGGGTGCGCCGAGCATCAGCGCGGTCGATGTGACCATGACCGCGACCGCCGCCATGATTCTCTTTCTTGTGTGTGCTGTCATCGGAGTTTCCCTCCCGTTTGGGCGAGCGCCATTCGAGGCGCCTGGCTGCGAATTCCCCTGCTCCTGCCCGCATTGATCACCGCAGTCATGCCGAAGGCGGTTCTCATTAAGGCCGCTTCACAGTTCCTCCACAAGTAGAAGCGTTGACGGAAACACCCCGATCCGGGAATTTTGTGCACTGTGATAAAAGCCCTGTCGATACACCTGGCACCGTTTTGTGCGGAGTGATGAACGCCGTCCGGATCTCCCCTGTCGGCCCCCTTGTACTGAATGGCATGCTCGCGTTCATGGGGAGCCTCTTCGCCGAGCTGGCCCGGCAGGCGTCGACCAACGCCCGTCGTGAGGTCGAGACGTACACACGTGAGATCCCGGAGTTCGGGTTCCTGGACAAGGACTCCCGGGCACGAGCCGAGACGCTGGAACACTCGATGTGGTTCCGGCGTCGTACCGTCGAACTCTCCCCGGAAAACAGCGAGTTGAGCGGAGAAGATCTCGGCTACATCGCGTCGATGGGGGAGCTGCGGGCAGGTGCCGGGATGTCGCTCGACGCGCGGCAGCGGGTGCTGCGCGTGCACACCGCCCTCATGCTGCGTGAGATCAACGAGGCGACCGAGGCCCAGCGCGGCGGCGGTGTCGACGAACTCATGCGCATGATGACCTGGTTCGCCCCCCAGGGCGAACGAGGCATCGCTTCCTACCGCCAGGGATTCGTGCGCGTACTGAGCCGCCGAATGCCGTACACCGAGCAGGTCGCCCTGCTGACCCGATCATTGCTGAACGGAGATCCGATTTCGGCGGAACTCGCCCCAGCCGTCGACATGGAACTCCCGGATCGCTACGCGGTGACGGTTTTTCGTATTCCGGACCGGCCCACCATCGATCGTTTCCTGGAAAGCGAGATCGGGGCGCTCGTGAAGAGCCACCGTGCGCCGATCATGTGGGGACCGGAGGGCGGCGACGGGAGCGGTGAGCTGATCACCCTGCTTCCGCTGTTCTGTGGCCCCGAGGCAGCGGAAAGCGCACCGTCGCACGCTGTTCCCGACCTGTCGCCCGACCTCACCCCCGACCACCTGCCGGACCTCGTACAGGACTTCGCTCAGGCCCTCGGCCGCCCCTGCGCCGTCGGTACGTCCGTCGCACCGCTGCCGGAGCTGGCCGACGCTCTGGACCGCGCCCGCCGGATCAGCCGGGCAGCCCCGCTGCGCCGGGGATCCGTCCGGCTGCGGCCGCACACCCTGGCCGATGTCTTCGTCGAACTCGCCGTCGCGGACGTGGCACTCGTCGACGACTGGCTCCGCACACTGGCCCGCCGCCTGGAGACCGGACCCGACCTCCTCGCCACGCTCGACGCGTACTACCGCCACGACATGCACCGCGGTGCCACGGCGACCTCGCTCAACGTCCACACCCGCACCTTGGACTACCGCCTGCGCCGGGTCCGTGAACTCACCGGTATCGACCCTGGATCGACACGAGGCGTGCGCACCTTCAGTGCCGTGGTCACCCGGCGCCTGTCGGGAGCGTGGCGCCGAAACGCGTCGGGCGCGCCGGACCGGTGACAGTCCACGGGTCTCGGACGGCTGCGCACCGGGGTCACCTCCGCTCGCGCGGAGATCAGACGCCGTCGAGACCGCCCGCACCCGCTGCGGCTACTCCCACCGCTGTGACGTCGGGCAGGGCCAGTTCGGCCCAGATCACCTTGCCCTGCGGGGTGTACCGGGTGCCCCAACGCTCAGCCATCTGCGACACCAGGAACAGACCCCGGCCACCCTCGTCCGTCGACGCGGCGTACCGCAGATGCGGTGAGGTGCTGCTGCTGTCAGCCACTTCGCAGATCAGCGTACGGTCGCGGATCAGCCGCACGTGGATCGGCCCGGAGCCGTAGCGGATGGCGTTGGTGATGAGCTCGCTCAGGATGAGCTCCATGGTGAAGCCGAACTCTGAGAGGCCCCACGCTTCGAGCCTTTGGGACACGGCGTCGCGCATACCCGCGACGGCGGCGGGATCCGGTGGTACGTCCCAGTCGACGACCCGGTCGGGCGGCAGTTGCCGCGTGCGGGCGACGAGCAGGGCGACGTCGTCCTTGGGACGCGCGGGGAGCACCCTGTCCAGCACGTCCTGGCAGGTCTCCTCGGGCGGCCGGCCGGGGTGGCCGGTGAGCGCATCGCGCAGCAGCCCCATTCCCACGTCCAGGTCGCGCCTGCGATCCTCGATGAGGCCGTCGGTGTACAGGACGAGCTGGGTCCCCTCATCGAGGCACAGCTCCGCGGTCTGGAACGGCATGCCGCCGAGGCCCAGGGGTGGACCGGCGGGCACGTCCGGGAAAGTGACGGTTCCGTCGGGCCGGACCAGCGCGGGCGCCAGATGCCCCGCCCGCGCCAAGACGTAGCGGCGCGTCACGGGGTCGTAGATCCCGTACAGGCAGGTGGCGCCCACGACGCCCGCCGCACTCTCTGCCGTCTCGTTCTGGTCGATGCTCCCGACCAGGTCGTCCAGATGGCTCAGCAGCTCGTCGGGTGGCAGATCGAGGGCGGAGAAGTTGTGCACCGCGGTACGCAGCCGTCCCATCGTGGCGGCGGCGTGGAGGCCGTGGCCGACCACATCGCCGACGGCCAGTGCCACCCGGCTGCCCGGCATGGGAATCACGTCGAACCAGTCTCCGCCCACGCCCGACTGGGCCGGGAGGTAGCGGTAGGCGATGTCGAGGGCGTTCTGCTCGGGCACGGCCTGCGGCAGCAGGCTGCGCTGGAGGGTGACTGCCAGGGCGTGCTCGCGGGTGTAGCGGCGGGCATTGTCGATGCTTATCGCGGCACGGGCCACCAGCTCCTCCGCCAGCGACACGTCCTCTTCGTTGAAGCGCTCATGCTGTCGCGTGCGCCAGAAGGTGGCCATGCCCAGCACGACGCCGCGGGCCTGGATGGGGGCGGTGATGAGGGAGTGGATGCCGTAGTCGATGATCGCCTTGGCCCGCTCCGGGTCCTGCACGCGCCAGTCCGTGGCGGTCGGCAGATCGCTCACCAACTGGGAGCGGCCGCTGCCGTAGCCGCGTGCCTGCGGTGTGGAGGGAAGATAGTCGAAAAGCCGGCCCTGTTCGGTGAGCGGATGGTTGTCCACGATGCCGGACACGGCCGCGCGTCGCATGTCCGTCCCAGTGGGGGCCGGCTCCTCGCCGTGCAGGACCGCGTCGGCCAGGTCCACGGTGACGAAGTCCGCGAAGCGGGGAATGGGGACCCGCGCCAACTCGTCGGCGGTGCGCAGCACGTCCAGAGTGGTACCGATGTGGAGTCCGGCGTCGTACAGCAGCCTGAGCCGCTCCCGTGCCACCTCCGCCCTGCCCGTCACCGCCTGCAGCTCGGTGGAGTCGCGCAACGTCACCACCGTTTCCCTGGGGCCACCCTCGCGACCCGTGGGCCGCTGGTTGACCGCGATCAGCCGCTCTCCCGAAAGGTGCACCTCATCGGTGGCCTCGCGCCCGGAAGTGAGCAGCGCCTTCGTCTCGGGATCGAGTCCCGGCAGTTCCGAGACGAGCCGCCCCTCGATGTCCGAGGGCAGCTCCAGCAGTCGTCTGGCCTCGTCGTTCGCCAGCATCAGCCGCCCGTCCGCGGCCACGATCAGCACCCCTTCCCGAACGGAGTGGAGCACTGTGTCGTGGTGCTCGTACATCAGGGCCATCTCGTCCGGGGCCAGGCTGTGTGTCTGCCGTCGCAGCCGCCTGCCCAGCAGTGCCGTCACGCCGATCGACAACAAGAGCGCTCCGGCTCCCGCGCCCAGGATGATCGGTAGTTGCCGGGTCAACTGACTTTCGACGTTCTCGACCTTCATCCCGGCCGAGACGATCCCCACGACCTCGCTGCCGGCGTTCTTGATCGGCACCGTGGCCTGCACCTCACGACCGAGCGGGCCGTCGACGCTCTCCACGTAGAGCTTCCCCGCCAGCGACGGTCCGATCTCACCCACGAACCGCTTTCCGATGCGCTCCGGCAAGGGGTGCGTGTACCGGATGCCCTCGGTGTCCATGACCACGATGAAGTCGACGTCGGCGGCCCGGCGTGCCGCTTCGGTGAGCGGCTGGAGGATCTTGCTGGGGTCCGGGGTCCGCAATGCCGCCAGGACACCCGGCGAGTGCGCGAAGGTCTGTGCCACGGCCGTGGAGCGGCGCCTTGCCTCGGCGCTGGAGTCCCGCTCCGACTGCAGAATGAGAGCGAAGACACCGCAGGCCACGAGCAGCACCACCAGAGCCACCTGGAAAACCAACACCTGCCCGGCTACGCTCCGCGTGCTCTTGCTGATCAGGCGCTTAACCGATAGGCGTTGAAAACGGGCGAAAAGACTCGCCATGCGACCTTTTTAACACCGGTGATCCCAAGTGGCCAGGGCACGCCCGATCCTTGTTCGGCCGACCTCGAACATCTGTGCGGACGCGCGTCACATGGCCTCGATCCCTCCGGGCGTGACCGTCCGCCGCAAAATCTCGCCGACGCGTGATCCTTCCGCGCCCTGCGTCCAATTAGGTCGATATGATGCTTTTTGTGATCACGCCTGCACGGCTGTGGCGCCGTCGCCCCGCCTACAGCGGCCGATGGGAAGCTGCCAGGCTGTCGCCCCTGGTCCTGACCGTTCTCATCGCCGCCCTGGCGTTCTCCACACCCAGGGAGATCGCCTTCAGCCGCCTTCTGCCCGCCGCGCCCGCCCTTGCGGCCGCGATGTGGCCCGTGCTCCCGACGATGGCGCTGGGGGCGTTCTGCTTCCTGCTCATGATCGTCCTCAGCTTCTTCCATACCGATCTGGGGACGCAGTACACGTCGGCCGCGATCATCGCGGTCACCTTGGCGGCCGCATACGGCAGTCATGTCCGACTTCAGCGGGAGGAAGTGCTCTTCCAGGTCCGCCTCGTCGCCGACGCAGCCCAGAAGGTACTGCTACGCCCCCTGCCGCGCCGTATCGAGGGCGTCGAGATCGAATCGCTGTATCTGGCAGCCCAAGAGCAGGCCCGGATCGGCGGCGACTTCTACGAGGCGATCGGCACACCGTACGGGGTCCGGCTGCTCATAGGCGACGTACGAGGCAAGGGCCTGTCCGCAGTGGGGGCGGCCTCGGCGGTGATCAGCTGCTTCAGGGAGGCCGCCTACGACGAGCCCGACCTGCAGGGCATCGTCCACCGCCTGGAGACCACCGTCACGCGCCACAGCGCCGCATTTCCCGTCCAGGACCAGCCCGAGCATTTCGCCACTGCCCTCCTCGCCGAGATCCCGCACAGTGGCGACCGGCTACGACTTCTCAACTGCGGACATCCCCCACCGCTGATCGAGCATTGCGGGAAGGTCCGGGTCCTGGAGCCCACTCTCCCCTCCCCGCCCCTCAACCTCGCAGCGCTCATCGGTGACCGCTACTGGGTCGACATCGTCGCCTTCGCCCCGGGCGAGCAGTTGCTGCTCTACACGGATGGCGTATCCGAGGCCCGGGACCACACCGGCCGGTTCTTCCCGTTGCCGGACTGGATGCGGCGGCAGGATACGGAGCACCCTCGCGAGCTGCTCGACCAGCTGCACCGGGATCTGCTCCGGCACTGCGGCGGAAGGCTCGGTGACGACATCGCGGCCCTCGCGCTGAGGCGCACCACCGCGCAGGATCGGGGAGTCGTCGGAGCCGAGGGCTGAATCCCGGTGTCGGGATACCGGACCGGTTCGGGGATGGCGGCACCCGGGGTGACCTCCCCCGCGACCGCGCTCCCTCACCCCCTGCCAGCCTCAAACGAACAGCTCTCGCCTCGACGTCGTGAAGCGTGCGAGGGCGTCCGCGAGGGGTGTGATGCCGATGCCGGGGGACGTGGGGACGGGGAGGTGGCCGTCCTGGAGGGTGAAGGGTTCCGTGATGTCCTCAGCGAAGTAGCGGCGGGAGGCCGAGGTGTCGCCGGGGAGGGTGCAGCCCGGGAGGGCGGCCAGCGCCAGGTTGGGGGCGCGGCCGATGCCCGTCTCCAGCATGCCGCCGCACCACACCGGCACGCCGTGGGCGGCGCACACGTCGTGGATGCGGCGGGCTTCGAGGTAGCCGCCGACGCGGGCCGGTTTGACGTTGACGACCCGGCAGGCGTCCAGCGCGATCGCGGACGCGGCGTCGCGCGCCGAGTGGATCGACTCGTCGAGGCAGACCGGGGTGCGCAGGCGCTGCTGGAGCCGGGCGTGGGCGTGGAGGTTGTTCTCCTCCAGCGGCTCCTCGATCAGCAGCAGCCCGAAGTCGTCGAGTCTGCGCAGGTGGTCGGCGTCGGCGAGCGTGTAGGCGGTGTTGGCGTCGACCTGGAGCGGGAGTGCGTCGCCGAAGCGTTCGCGTACCGCGCGCACCGGCTCCACGTCCCAGCCCGGCTCGATCTTCAGCTTGATACGGAGGTAGCCCTCGGCGAGGTAGCGCTCGACGTCGTCCAACAGTTCGGGCACGGAGTTCTTGATGCCGACCGAGACGCCCGCGGGCACCCGTTCGTGCACCGAGCCCAGGAACGTCGCCAGGGACATCCCGTAGGCGCGGAGCTCGGCGTCCAGCAGGGCGGTTTCCAGGGCCGCCTTGGCCAGCTCATGGCCCTTGACGGAGGCCATGGCGGGGGCGACGGCCGCCGTCGTCGGCGCGGGGAGAGCGGCCACGCGCGGCAGCAGGAAGTCCCGGATGACCGTCTCGGCGCCGGCGACGAACTCCGAGCAGTACAGGGGCTCGGGGTCGGCGGCGAATTCCGACCAGCCCTCTGCCTCGTCGGTCACCACGTGCAGCAGGAAGGTGTCCTTGCTGGTCATCGTCCCGAACGAAGTGCGGAACGGGGTGACGAGCGGAATGGCGACGTGGAGCAGTTCCACGCGTTCGAGCTTCATCGCTGCCTCTCGTGGGACGTCTCGTGGGAAGTCTCGCCGGGGCTGTCGCACGACGAACGGGTCAGCAGGTACCAGCCGTCGCGTGACATGGCCGTCGCGCGCAGGCCTTCGGCGTACGCCTCGGTGAACACGCCGCGGACGGCGTGCCGCCACGCGAGCGCGAGGGCCGGGTCGGCGGCGCGCAGCGCGACGATGTCCTCGGGCACGCGGCACCACAGCCGGTCCGCGTCACGCAGGGCGAGCGGTCCGTCGTCCGGTGCCCGGGTCACGACGTCGGCTGCCGAGCGGTCCGTGGTGGGGTCGTCCGTGCGCGTGGTCCCCGTCGCCAGATCCCACGTGACGGTCATCCGGTCGCTTTCGTCGCCGTCGTTCACGCCGTCGTTCATCGGCCCGTAGAAGTCGACCAGGTACGCGCTGCCGACCGCGCCCAGCTTGACCAGGTTGAAGCGGGCGTTGCGGCGGACCAGCGGGTCGAAGGTCCAGCGCATGGTGGTGGCGCCCCGCTCCAGCGCCCACAGTCGCTGCGCCTGCTTGACCGCGAAGCCCACGCCCCGGCCCGCCGCGGACGCCGCCGCGACGAACGAGTACACGTCCCGCTCGGCGGGGGCACCGAACACCGCCACCGCCGCCCCGGCGAGCCGCTCGCCCGACGGGCCGGCGGCGTACGCGGCGTGCACCGCGCCGCCGGCGTGCACCAGGCTGTGCAGCACCTCGGCCGGGTACGGCGGGGTGGCCCTGGGCGTCTGCCACACGTCGGCGAAAAAGTCGGCCACGGCGTGGATACCGGCCACGTCGTGCACGGTACGGACCGTGACCCCGGCGGTGTGGGCCGCGGCGTCGGCGATGCCCGCCCAGGCAACGGGCGCTGTTCCCTCAGCCGTGCGGGGCGCTTCCGCCGGCCCGGACCCGGCGGCGGAGATCGTCACAGGTGTCATGCAGTGAGTCTCCGGCGCCGGGGCCCGGCGGCCGTTGTCGGCAGGCACAATGAAGGCACGTGACTGTGTTGCGATCGGCCAAGGTCGACCGGGATCATCGTCCGACAGAAACCCGCCGACCCCTCCATACACCACCGTCCCAGGAGCCCGCCACCCATGGACGCCTGCACCCTCGAGGAACTGATCGGCACCCTCGGCGAGCCCCTGCTCCGCGTGCTCACCGCCCCGGCGGAGGGCCTCGCCACGCCCGTCTCCGAGATCCTGCTGCACGGCCACGGGGACCCGTTCCCGCGCAGCGCGCCCGGTGCCCTGGTGCTGACCGTCGGGCTGCCACCGGGCCGGATCGAGCTGCCGGCGCGCGACGCCGCCGCGGCCGGGGTGGCCGGACTCGTCGTTCGGGGCGGGACCTCGCAGCCCGAGGCGGTGGCCGCGGCGAAGGCCCACGGCCTCGCGCTGCTCGCCCTCGACGAGGACGCCGCCTGGCATCACGTCCATCTGCTGCTGGCCTCGGCGATCGGGTCCCGGCCGGGCCCGGGGGACAGCGGAGCGGCGTTCGGGGACCTGTTCTCGCTGGCCAACGCGGTGGCCGCGGCGGTGGGTGGGGCGACCGTCATCGAGGACGCCCGGCAGCGGATCCTGGCGTATTCCACCCTGTCCCGGCAGGCCGTCGACGAGGCCCGGCGGCAGGGCATTCTGGGCCGTCAGGTGCCGAGCAGCCCCGAGAACAGCGAGCAGTACCGCGTCCTGTTCGCCGCCCCCGGTCCCGTACGCCTCGCCGCGCTGGACGGCGAGGAACTGCCGCGGCTCGCCGTGGCGATCCGCGCGGGCGGCGAGACGCTCGGGTCGGTGTGGGTCGTCGACGACGGACATCTCGGCCCCGACAGCGAGGAGGCGCTCGCCCGTGGCGCGTCCACGGCCGCCCTGCTCCTGCTGCGGGCGCGGGCCGGCGAGGAGCTGTCCCGGCAGCTCACCAGCGACCTGCTGCGCCGTCTTCTCGACGGCAGCGCCGATCCGGTGGGTGCCGCGCACCGCCTCGGCTTCGCCGAGGGAACCCGGATCCGGGTCGTGGCCTTCGCCCTCGACGGCGCCGTGTCCACGCCCGACGAGGAACAGACTGCGCCGCGGCTGCTCGACCTCGTACGGCTGCACTGCGAGGCGCGGTACGGGCGGCACGCGTGCGTGCTGGTCGACGGGCGTGTGTACGCGCTGCTGCCGGTGACCGGTGCGGAGCCGAGCGGCTCGGGCGGGCGGGAGGAGCGGCACCGGCGCCTTGCCGAGGACATCGTGCGGCGCGCGGCTCAGGCGCTGGGTATGCGGGTGCGGGCCGGGCTGGGCGAGGCGGTGGCGGAGCCGGCGGCCGTGCGCGGCTCGCGGGACGACGCCGACCTGGTGCTGCGGGTGCTCGGCCCGGAGGAGGATGTCGCCGTCGTGACGGAGGTACGGGCCCGGGTCACTCTGCTGCGCCTGCGGGAACTCATGGACGGGCAGCGGGCGTTGACGGCCGGGTCCTGGCGGGAGGTCCTGGCGTACGACGCCGGGCACGGCACCGACTACGCCAGGACCCTGGTGTGCTGGCTGGACGCCGGGGGCGATGTCGCGCGGGCGGCCAGGCTGCTCGCCGTTCACCCCAACACCTGCCGGTACCGCCTCAAGCAGGCGCAGCAGCACCTCGGTGTCGATCTGGACGACCCGGACGAGCGGTTGGTGCTGTGGCTGCAGTTGCGCACGCTCGGGGGCCTGCGCGGCGTCGGCCGGTCCTGACGTCCGGCCGGCTGTCTCGCGTGGGTGGTCAGCCTCTCAGCCAGGCGGCGAGCCGCCGCTCGCACTCCCGCAGTTGCCCGACGGGCACGTACTCCCCGGCGGTGTGCGCCAGCGTCGGGTCGCCGGGGCCGTAGTTGAGCGCGGGTGTGCCGAGCGCGGTGAAGCGGGCCACGTCCGTCCAGCCCAGCTTGGGGCGGGGAACCGCACCCAGCGCCTCGACCAGCGAGGCCACCGGTCCCCGGCCGAGCCCGGGCAGAGCCCCCGGCACCACCTCGGTGACCTCCACCTCGTACTCGGGAAACAGCGCGCGCAGATACGCCTCCGCCTGCCCGGGCGAACGGCTCGGCGCGAAACGCAGGTTGACGCTGATCACGCAGGTGTCGGGGACGACGTTGTCGGCGATGCCCGCGCGGAGGGCGACCGCGTTCAGCCCCTCCCGGTACTCCAGTCCGTCGATGACGATCCGCTCGGCGCTGTGGTCGTCGAGGCGCCGGAGCACGGCGGCCGCCCGGTGCGCGGCGTTGACGCCCATCCAGGAGCGGGCGGTGTGGGCGCGCTCGCCGCGCACCGTGATGTCCGCGTTCAACACGCCCTGACAGCCCGCCTCGACGCCCGCGTCGGACGGTTCCATGAGGATGGCGAGATCCGCTTCGAGCAGGTCGGGGCGGTCGGCGGCGATGCGCTTCAGGCCGTTCCGGTCGCCGGCGACCTCTTCGCACTCGTAGAAGACGTACGTCACGTCCCGCACCGGCGCGGCGAGGCCGGCCGCGAGCCGCAGGGCGACGGCGACGCCGCCCTTCATGTCGCACGCTCCGAGCCCGTACAGCCGCTCGCCGTCCAGCCGGGAGGGCAGGTTCCCGGCGGCCGGGACGGTGTCCAGGTGTCCGGCGATGATCACGCGCTCGGCGCGGCCCGTATCGGTGCGGGCCACGACGGAGTTGCCGATGCGTACGACGGTGAGGTGCGGGTGTACGCGCAACGCGGACTCCACGGCGTCGGCGAGGCCGGCCTCCTCGCCGCTCTCGGAGGGGGTGTCCACCAGGGCTCGGGTGAGATCCACCAGGTCCACCAGATCCACCGGGTCCACCAGGCCCATCGGGTTCGCGGCCGGGTCCAGCGGGATCATTCCGTGCTCTCCTTCTGGGGTGCGGGCCGGTCGAGCCGGGAGTGTCTGATGCCGTAGAGCGCGTAGACGGCCAGTCCGACGGCCATCCACAGGCCGAACGCGGTCCAGGTGTCGGCGCCGAGTCCCCACATCACGTAGCCGCAGCACAGGACGCCCAGCGTGCAGGTCAGGGGCGCGAGCGGTACCCGGAAGCTGCGCGGCGCGCCGGGGCTGCGCCGACGCAGGATCAGGACGGCACCGTTGACCAGTGCGAAGGCGAACAGTGTGCCGATGCTGGTGGCGTCGGCGAGCGCGCCCAGTGGTACCAGGGCGGCGAGCACCATGATGAACGCGGACACGATGACGGTGTTGGCGCGGGGCACGCCGGTCCGTGCGTGGACCTTGGCGAACAGCGGCGGGACGAGCCCGTCGCGCGCCATCGAGAACAGGATGCGGGTCTGCCCGTACTGCACGGCGAGTACGACGCTCGTGGTGGCGACGACCGCCCCGATGGACAGCAGGATGGGCCACAGGTTGCCACCGCCGACCGCGTGGATCAGCACCTCGCTGAGGGTGGCCTCGCTGCCGGCGAACCGCTGCCACGGCATCGCGCCCACCGCCGCGATGGCCACCGCGCAGTACAGCGCGGTGATCAGCCCGAGGGAGAGGAGGATGGCGCGCGGCAGGTCGCGCTGTGGGTTCTTCGCCTCCTCACCGGCGGTCGAGGCGGCGTCGAAGCCGATGTACGAGAAGAACAGAGAGGCGGCACCCGCGCTCACCCCTGCCATGCCGAGCGGGAACAGCGGCTGGAAGTTGCCGGCGCGGAACGCGGTGAACGCGACGGCGCAGAACAGCACGAGGGCTGCCACCTTCACCGCCACCATGACCGCGTTCACGACAGCGCTCTCCCGGGAACCGCGCAGCAGCACCACCATGGCGAGGGCGACGATCGCCGCGGCCGGGACGTTCAGCACGCCGCCCGCGCCGGGCGGGGCGGCCAGCGACGCGGGCAGTGTCCAGCCGACGGTGAGCTCCAGCAGCTCGTTCACGTACTGGCCCCAGCCGACCGCGACGGCGGCTACCGAGACGCCGTACTCCAGCACCAGGCACCAGCCGCAGACCCAGGCGACCAGCTCGCCGAGCGTGGCGTAGGCGTAGCTGTACGAGGACCCGGCACCGGGGATCATGCCGGCCAGCTCGGCGTAGGACAGGGCGGAGAACAGCGCGGTGAGCCCGGCGAGTACGAAGGAGAACACGACGGCCGGGCCCGCTTCGGGCACCGCCTGGCCGAGCACGACGAAGATCCCGGTGCCCAGCGTGGCACCCACACTGAGCAGCGTGAGCTGGGTGAGCCCCATGGTCCGGCGGAGCTGACCGCCGCCGGCCTCGGCCACCAGATCGGCGACATCCCGCCGCCGCGTCAGCCTGCTGCGGATACCGGCCTCGCCAACGGATCTCCGCGGCCTGGTTCGCACACTGTCCACGCGTTCACTCCTCTCACGACTCCCGTTCCGGGCCTTGATGATGCGTAACGGGGGTGTGGAGAGGGGTGTGCGCGTCGGCCAAGACGGCGGGGGCCGCTTTGGCCTTCCGGCCAAAGCCTCGCGCAGGTGATGTGTTCAGCCGTGCCTTCGCGGTCCGCCCGCGGCGGCGGTGCCGGGCGTGCGGTGACCGTCAGCGGGCTGCTCGGGCCGGACCCGCTCGACCGGGAATCGCCTGCCGCGATGTCCCGGTGACCGAGGGCGGATGTGACCCGTCGGTGACAACGGGGCCGTCCACGCCTACGTCAACCTCCCGGCGGCGAACGGCGGGTACCGCTTCGAGGAATCCGGAACTTCGTCAACGAGACCGGATATCCCGGTGAAGGTCGACGTTCCGCGACATCAGCGGCGACGGAAAGGCCGACTACGTCGTCGTCTACGCCGGCGGATCCGTCCGGTGCTGGCTCAACAGGGGCGGCAACCTCTAGACGGCTGCTGGCCGGGGCGAGACGCCACTCTTGTGCTGGGCAGCGGCGTCTGTGTGGTTCTTACGCGTCAGAGTCGAGCTCAGCGAGGCACCGGATCTTCGGAGGCGGGCAGCGGTTCTGCGGTCTTCGGGACCAGCGCGCGGACGGAGGGGGTGGCGACCATGGCGAGGGTGGCGAGGAGGATGAGCGCGGCGGCCGCGTAGAGGGTGGCATGGAGGCCGAGGAAGAGTACGGCGGGTCCGGCGGTGAACTGGGCGAGCGGGAGTGCGAGGTAGGAGCCGAGGTCGTCGTAGGCGTAGACGCGGGCGAGGCGGTCCTCGGGGATCTGCTCGTTGAGGGTCGAGTACCAGGCGACGCCGGCCTGCTCGATACCCACGCCCGCCACGAAGTTGGCCACGACCAGCACCCAGGTGTACGGGGCGAGCGCGAGCACCAGCGGGGTCATCGCCGTCAGGCCCATCAGCGCGCAGCCGACCAGGATCGGGCGCCGGGGCCGCCAGCTCAGCGACAGTACGCCGCCGGCGACCGCGCCGAGCGAGGACGCGGCGACGGCCAGGCCCCAGCCGGTGCGGCCGATCCCGGTGGTGTCGGCGACGGCCGGTCCGAGGACGGTGAACGAGGCGGTGATGCCGGCGTTGAGGAAGCAGAAGGCCACCACGATCACCCACACCCAACTTCGGGAGGTGAACTCCTGCCATCCGACGCGCAGTTCATGCACCAGGCCGGGACTGGGCGCGGGCGGCGCGACCCGGACGCGGACCAGCGCGAAGGACGCGGCGGCGAGTGCGAAGCTGAGCGCGTCGACGGCAAGGCCCCAGCCGGGGCCGACCGCGGCGACCAGTACGCCGCCCAGCGAGGCGCCCACGATCATCGCGCTGCTGCCCGCGATCCGGGAGAGCGCGAGGGCGGCGCGGCGGGACTCGGCCGGCACGGTCTGGGGCAGCAGGGCCTGGGAGGCGGGCTGGTAGCAGGAACTTGACGCCCCGTTGACCGCGGCGAGCACCATGAGCAGGGGGATGGCGGCGCTGTGGGTGAGGACCAGAGCGGCGATCACCGCCTGGCTCGAGGCGCTGACCACGCTGCTGCCGACCAGCAGCGGGCCGCGCGGCAGCCGGTCCGCCAGCACCCCGCCGTACAGCAGGAAGAGGATGCTGGTGAGGGAGTGGGCGCCGACCACCAACCCGAGCGAGCCGACCGAGCCAGTGGCGTCGAGCACGGCGAAGGCCAGTGCGATCGGCGCCACCCCGTTGCCGAGCAGGTTGGCCGTCGTACCGATGAAGAGGTGACGGAACGGGCGGTGGCGCAGAGGCGCCAGGGCGGCAGACATGCGCCTGATCGTCGGGGCTGGGCGGCGCGCCCGGCAACGGGTTATAGGACTGGCACCGGGCCGGGTGTGCGGCCGCCGCCCGCGCGCGAACAAGCCCGACGGCGTGCTCGCCCAGGAACGTCAATGCCACTTCGCGGTCCCTGACCGTATGCGGCAGCGCCGTGGCTGTCGTACTCAGTCCGGGTGAACACGGGGCGTTACGGCTGCGGTCGATGCGGCTCAGCCAAGACGATCGGCCCACGGCCAGGGGGCGCTCGTGGAGGAAACGAGGGCGGACTTGTGGAGGGTCGGAGACGGGATGCGCTGGCGTTGGACGCTCACGTGGCTGCTGTGCGCCGCTGTGAGCATCAGCCTGGTGGCTGTTGCGGTGTTGACGAATCTCGAAGAAGCCTCGGATGTCAGCTCCTTGGTGGCAGCTGTCTTTGGTGTGTTCGGCGTGATGGCGGTGTGGGCGTGGCGCCGTAATCCCCGGCGCCGGTCGACGACCGGACAGGTGGCGGAGGCAGCGCAGGTGCTGGCGCGCCTGGTAGGCCAGCAGTGGCAGAGCGAGGCGCTATTGCGCCAGTTGTTCGATCCTGCACCGCTGCCCGTGCGGTGGACCGACTGCTCCCGGCCCAATGTCAGCGATCACCGGCAGCTCATCGGTGCCCCGGTCACCTGCCGCGCCGACGCCACACAGGAACTGGTCTCCGCCTTCCGCAGCCTGCCGCGCCGTCGGCTCGTGGTCCTGGGGGACGCCGGATCGGGCAAGACCACCCTCGCGGTCCTGCTCACCCTGGCCCTGCTGCGTGACCGAGAGGCCAACGATCCCGTACCCGTGCTGCTCTCGTTCGCCGCTTTCGACGCGGCCCGGGACGGCGTGCATGCATGGCTGCGACAGCGGATCGCCGCCGACTACCCGGCGTTGGCGGACACCGAAGCCTTCGGGCCCACCGCGATCGAGGACCTGCTCGTCGAGGGCCGCGTCCTGCCTGTACTGGACGGCTTGGACGAACTGCCCGAGCAATCCCATACGGCGGTGCTGACCACCCTCAATGACACGCTCGACCCGCACACCCCTCTGGTGCTGACCTGCCGCACCACCGAGTACACCAACGTCGTGTCTCACGCCGGAGTCCTGGCCGGCGCCGCGGTCATCGAGCCCGCGCCGGTCCACCCCGACGACGCGCTCGCTCTCTTGCGGCTGGCCACCCCGCCTGGCCCACGCCAGGAAAGCTGGGACGCCCTGGGCGCGCACGTGGCACGGAGCCCACAGGCTTCCGCCGCCCGAGCGCTGGCCAATCCACTCATGGTGAGTCTGGCCCGAGCGGTCTACGCCGACGCCCCCGGCGATCCAGCCGAGCTCGCCGATACCCGCCGATTCCCTACCGCCGCCGACATCGAATACCACCTACTCGACAACCTGGTCCCCACCCTCTACACCCGAGCCCACCGGCAGAACCCGTCCTTGCATTCCTGGAATGCCCACCGAGCCCACCGATACCTCACCTACCTCGCCCAGGGGCTGCACGGTCAGGACACGCACGATCTGGCATGGTGGCGGCTGTACCGCTGGGTCCCGGCCGTCACTCATACCTGCCTGCGCGCCCTCATCTGGGGGATGATCGCATTCGCTGTCTCAGTCCCCCTGCTGCTTGTCCATTTGAGCCGGGAACACGGTGTGCACGAGGTAGTACGCGACCTGGCAGTGATTCCAGTTCCTCTGCTTTTTTCGTTGGGTCCCTGGCTTACGGCCTCGTTCTGTGCCCATGTGGCCGGTGCCTGGACCACAGCACGCTCGTGGGGCGCTCTTCATCCGCTTGCCGTGGTGCTGAGTGCCGGCATCTGTGGCGGACTGGCCGGCAGCCTGGTCAGGTTCTCCCTGGAGAGTTGGGAGTTCAGGGGAGCATCGACATCGACACCTGCGGTGATGAGAATCCTGTCCCTCGCATGCTGGTTCGGCCTGCCCTTGCTGATGGTTCTTCTCAGTGTCGGCCCGCCGACTCCACCTCGAATGCCCAGCCAGGGGACGTTCACGATGCGGAATTGGCCCCGCCGTCTGCTTCGTGCGCTGGTCACGATGGTCCTCGCCGTCGCCTTCAGCGGGGCAACCTTGCATCTGTCCGGGGCCATCGAAAACCACAATGTCGTTCCGGAACAATCAGTGTGGAGGATTGCCTGGGCCTACGGTGTGGGATTCGGCGTGGTCATCGGTGCGGCGCAGGCCGCGTTGCAGTGGACGCGAAGCACGGCATCTGCCAACGAGTTCATCACTCCTTCCTCTTCTGTCCGCACCGACCGGTTTGTGTCCCTGTTGAGCGGACTCGTCGGCGCAGCGGTCATTGCCGCATCCCTTGAGGCTTTGGACGCATTCGAGGCGGTCTCCGGCCTCGCCGAGGAGGCGCGGGAGGACCTGTCGCTAGCCGAGGTGGCAGGGGATATCGCAGACGGCATGCTCGGAGGGCTGGGTGGTATCGGACTGTCGCTCGCATGGGGTGCCCATGCATGGCCGCACTACATGATCACGAGGTCCTGGCAGGCAGCCCGGGGCCACTTGCCGTGGCGGCTGCAGGCATTCCTTGCCGACGCCCACAAACTGGGGATCCTGCGCCAGGTCGGGCCCGTTTACCAGTTTCGTCACGCACGACTTCTGAATCATCTCGCGGCCGGCTCGCCTCGCCTTCCCGGCCCACGGGCGAGCTCACCGCAGTCCGATTCCTCACATCGCTGAACCAGCCTCAGGGAGGGACTCACGTCTGGGTGGCTCAGCACAGGATGTGACGCCGGTTCCTCGCCGGCAAGGGGTCCAGTGGACGGTGGCACACCTCGCACCGCAGCCCGCCCGCCGGCACCAGCGGCAGGGACGCGGGAGCCGGTGCCCGCGCCGCCCGTTCGTGGGACTCTCGGACGGCCTTCGTGTAGGCCCCGTAGTCCTAGCTCGGACACCAGGGAACAAGTAACCCACCGGTAGCTTTCAGTGGGTTAGATCTCTCGTTGTCGACGCCGCGAGGGGCAGCCGGGTCC